>JBOHQZ010001052.1:0-2550 GCA_050732275.1 bacterium | reverse complement strand
GCTCGACCAAAACCAAAATCCGATGGCCGGCATGCTGGTCAATTTTGTGGTGACTTCCGGCAGCGCGACGGTGAACAATCCGCCGGCTGCCGACGACAACATTCGCCTCGAGGCGGAAAATGCGCTTATCACCGCGCCGATTGAAACGCGCAATGATCCGGACGCCGCCGCCGGCAAATACATCGTTTATCCCGCCGGCCAAACCGTCGA
This sequence comes from bacterium, assembly GCA_050732275.1. GTDB lineage: Bacteria > Zhuqueibacterota > Zhuqueibacteria > Zhuqueibacterales > Zhuqueibacteraceae > Zhuqueibacter. The sequence goes on along the minus strand of JBOHQZ010001052.1, from coordinate 2,340 downwards.
TGCTTCCGCCACGTTGACGTTCGTCATCGATCAAGCCGGCTCGTATCGCGTTTGGACGCGCAGCCAGAAGACCGGCTCGCAGCCCGGCAGTTGGACGATCAGCGTCGATGGCGGCTCTGATTTTACTTACGATGTTTTTCAAGGCAGCACGCGCAGCGCGTGGACGTGGGATTTGCTGTCCGAGCGCCGCAACAATGGAACGCAAATCGATCCTAAAATTTTGAATCTTTCCGCGGGCACGCACACCATCGAGTTCAAAGCGCGCTGGGAAGACACGCGGCTCGACAAAATACTCATTACCAGCGACGCCGGTTTTACGCCGGAGGGCAAAGAAGAAGTCGGTTACATAACGGACGCCAACGGCGTGGCTTCGGCAAAGGTGACGATGGGCGCGACGGTGGGCACGGTGAAGATCAATGCCGTCCACAGCAATTTGCCACCCGCCATTTTCACCGCCACGGCCACTATTGGCCTCGCCGACAGCTTGGTGCTCGCCAGCGGTTCCGGCCAATCCGGTCCGGCCGGCCAAACTCTGGCGCAGCCGCTGAAAGTAAAAGTGACGGATCGCTTTGGCAACGCCATTGCGAACAAGGTGGTGAGCTGGATCGTTACGCAAGGCAACGGCAAGCTGGGCAATTACACGAGCGCGAGCGGCGCGGATGGTATCGCGACGATGACGTTCGTGCCGGGCAACCGCAGCGCCAACAACAAAGTGAGCGCGCGCGCGGCTTACGCCGGTTCCGAGGTCGAATTTACGGCGACGACCGCAGCGGGCATTGCCGATGCCGCCGCTATTGTTTCCGGCTCGGGACAGACCGGTACGGTTGGCAGCGCATTGACGGCGCCGCTTATTATTAAAGTGACGGATGCCACGGGCAAAGCCGTGGCGAATTATCCGGTCGAAGCCATCGTAACGCGCGGCGGCGGTGCGGTTTCGGCGAGCAGTCCGGTACGCAACGGCAGCTTTGAAAACGCAAACGGCGGTGCGCCGGCGAATTGGAGTTTGGAAGGCAGCCCGAGCGCGACCGAAGTCTCGTTGTCGAATGATACGCGCGCCGGCAACAGGAGCTTGCGCGTCAATTCAGCGCGCGCCGGCGTCGGGGTTTCGCAGCTTTTGAATTATGAAGCCAACATCGGTTACACGCTTTCATTTTGGGCCAAAGTGCGCAGAAGCATCGCGCGTGTGAGTTGGCGCTTGAACGATGCGGGCGGCAATCAAACTGAAGAAACGATGGACATCATCTTTGCGGCAGCGGACAGTGTGTGGCGGCATTACACGATTTCCGCACAGAACGGCGCTGCCGGCGCGCGCACGCTTTGGATTCGCACGCCGGACAACGGAGAGTTTTTCATCGACGACGTGAAGATTTTGCGCAACACCGGCAGCAATGGCCAACTCCCGGTCGCGTGGACGTTGGGTGATACCGCCATGACGCAGCAGGTGGTTGTGAATGACGGCGCATTCAGCGATAGCCGCGGCCCGCTGAAAGGAGTTCCGCTCACGTTCACAGCGAAAGCGCAAGCCGGCGCGCCGAAAACGCTGGCGATTCAAGATGGCAACGGCCAGATCGGCTCGGCCGGACAGCCGTTGCCGGTTCCGCTCACCGTTAAAGTCACGGATAATTTTGGCAACGGCGTTGGAAAAGTCAATGTGACGTTCAACGCCACCGTCGGCAACGGTCGGTTTGAAAATCAAAACACGACGTTAACCGTGCCGACCGACTCTACCGGTTTGGCGAAAGCGATTTTGACTATGGGACCGACGGCCGGCGCGACCAACACAATAGTAGCGACCGCGCAAGGTTTGTCTAACGCCAGCGCTACTTTCAATGCGATTGCAGCGATTCCCAGCCAGCTCGATGAAGGGTTGAACAAAACACGAGGCTCAGCCGGACATCTAATAAGCCCACCACTTACGGCTCGCGTGATGGATAATAGCGGCAACCGCATCTCCGGTTTTCCGGTCGTGTTCACGGTGCAGGAGGGCGGCGGCAACATCGATGGACAAACCACCGCGACCATTCGAACCGATGCCAGAGGTGAAGCGCAAGCTGCGTTCGTGCTCGGCCCCAATCCTGGCGCGCAAAACAAAGTCGTCGTGACCGCGACGCACAACGGCCAGGCGCTGCAAGGCTCCGGCATGACGTTGGTCGTTACCGCCGACAAGCTCAAAGATTTGTTGCTGGCTTCCGGCGATGACCAAACCGGCATTGCCGGCGAACCGCTGCCCAAGCCGCTGCGCGCCCAAATTAAAGACGAGGGCGGCAACGGCATCAAAGGACAAAACGTGACGTTTACCGTGACTGCCGGCGGCGGCAAGTTTAACGGCAATGCAACCAC
>JBOHQZ010001051.1:0-2555 GCA_050732275.1 bacterium | reverse complement strand
TCCCACCAGCACGAGCTGGGTTTGATCGAAGACATCGGCGCCATAGTAATAGCGCATGCCGACGGCGTGCGGCTGATCCAAAATCGCCTGCACGGCCTGTTTGTCAAAAAACACTCCCGGCGCTGCTTCCGGGCCAAAATGCTCCCGAAATTGTTTGATAAACGTCAGCGCCTCGGCGGTGGTGATGGCGTGATTTTCCTCGCCCGTGAACTGCCTGGCATCTTTTATCATGGTTTTCCTTTCTTGTGGAATTGGGATGAATAAATTCCACGGCCGTGGAAATCGTGATTTGAGATGCGCGCGCAACAAATTTTCCGGAAAAAGACTGAGTTGATTCAAAACGCCGCCTGACTTTGCTCGAGCGCTGTCAAGCAGTGTATGACGATGAGCTATTCAATCGCCATACCAATCGGCAAGGCGTGGTGACGACGAGGTTTCAGGTGGTTGCTTTGGATGAACTTAGTGCAGAAAAATGGCGGGGTGAAAAATAATGAAGAAGGTGCTGTGAAAGGGAAAAATGGTCTGGTAAAGGCGACCGTGGTCGAGAGAACGCGACCATTGCCGCTGATGATGAAATCATCAGGCTAAAAAATGCAAGTCATCTAAAGATGACTAAAATCCTCGCTGTGATGGAATATTAGCCCCTTCAGCCCACTTGCATCTTCCAGCGTGATGATTCATCATCACACGGGCAGGAACATTCAATTCGACGCATTCTGCGTTTGCGACAATAACTGTCGATATTCTTCCGCCTTTTGCGGCTTGCCCCAGGTTTCGTAAAGCTTGACCAAGCCTCGCTGCGCCTCGCCGATGATTTTTTCCTCGTGTTCCGGATGTTTCTGGAAATACTCATAAGCACTCAACAGGAGGCGCTCGGACTCCTGATATTTTTGCAAGCTGATCAAGCAGCCACCGAGGGTGCTTTGCACCGAGGCCAGAAGCCAATGGCCTTGCGGAAACATACCCTGCAGTAATGGCAGGGCCTCGCGGAGAAAGGGTTCGGCTTCCTCGTATTTATTCTGTTTACAAAGCGCCACGGCCAGGTTTTTGAGCGGAAACGCCAATCTTGGGTCGCTCGCGGTCAGAACACGGCGCGCCATTTCCAACACCTTGCGGAACTCGCGCTCGGCGGTGGGATAGTCTCCCTTTGCCTCGGAGACGACCCCCAGATTGTTCAGAACGCCGGCTAAATCTTGTTGCGTGTCGGGAAGAAGACGGCGAAAAATCGCCTCGGCTTCGCGAAAGAGTGGTTCGGCTTCCGCCAGTTTGCCGCGCGCCATCATTGTCAGTCCGAGGTCGTTGGCGCTGACGCCGACTTCGTAATGCTGATTGCCCAACAGCTCGCGATTGGTGGCGAGCGCTTCGCTTTGCAGCGTCTCAGCTTGCGCATATTTGCCCTGATTGTACAGCAACGATCCCAAGCTATATAGGCTCGCCGTCACCTCGGTGTGCTTATCGCCGAAAAGGCGCCGGCGCGTGGCCAACGATTCGCGCAGCAGCGTCTCGGCGCGATCGAGGCGATCCAGCTTGCGGTAAATATCGCCGATTTGATATAGCAATTGGGCTTGCATTTCGGGTTGGTTTTGCAATTCGTTGCGCGCCTGTTCAGCCCCGCGATCCAGCAGCTCGCGCGCCGTAACCGAGTCGCCCTTGGAATGATTCGGATCCGAAGCCGTAAAAATATCCGCAAGAAACTTGCTCACCTGCTGCGCTTTATCACGCTCACGCTTCGTGCGCTCAACTTGGAACGCCATGGCGAGACCAAAGCCGAGGCTCAAGAGCAAAACTAAAGTCGCTGCGCCAACGCCGAATTTATGCAGGCGGATGAATTTCGCGGCGCGATAAGTGAAAGTCGCCTCGTGTGCACTCACCGCTTGACCATCCAGATAGTGCCCCAAATCCTCCGAAAATTGCTCCGCCGAGCTGTAGCGGCGCTGTGGCTCTTTGCGCAACGCTTTGAGCACGATGCTGTCCAAATCGCCGGCGAGACGGCGGCGCAGCTTTTGATGACTGCCCTCGCGCGTCGCGCTCACCGTTTCCGGCGTCAACGTTTTTGCCGGTTGCTGATCCGCTGCGGGAACCGGCTCGATTCTGCTGATCGCCGCGCTCGGCGTTTCCGGCTCTTGTTCACAAATGGCTTTTTGCAAATCATAAGATTTGTTTATGGATTTGCGATACGGCGAGTGGCCGGTTAGCAATTCGTACAACAGCACGCCGAGTGTATAAACATCGCTGACAGTCGTGACCGCTTCGCCCTTCACCTGTTCGGGACTGGCGTATTCCAAAGTCATGGGCTGCGCGCCGGGCAAAGTCAGATTGGGCGCGCGCCCGGAAGCTTGCAGCCATTTTACGATGCCGAAGTCGAGCAGCTTGGGCACGCCCTCGGCGGTGACGAGAATATTGCCGGGCTTCAGATCGCGGTGTACGAGAAAATGTTGATGGGCGTGCTGCACGCCGGCCAGAACTTCACGAAACAGGCGCACGCGCGTTTGGGTATCGCATTGCTGCTGATCGCAATAAACGTCGAGCGGCTCACCTTCGATATATTCCATTAC
>JBOHQZ010001050.1:0-2557 GCA_050732275.1 bacterium | reverse complement strand
TGAACGATCATAGCTCCAGCACTCTCAGCACGTGGGTGACCGCCAATGTTTCCGGCTGGCCGACCATGACGAACCAGGTTTTGAAAAATATCACCAGTGGCCTGGGCGAGACTGCTACCGTGCAAGGCGATGGCCGGGTTTCTCTTTTCGCGCCGGCGCGCGCTTGTGCGATTTGGGCGATTGACACGACGTACGTGCCGATTGATTTTACCGTGAATAATGCGACGACGACGTTTGGACAAAACGTTTACCTCGTTGGCAGCATCGCACAATTGGGCGGTTGGGATACCAACAAAGCGCTCGGCCCGATGGACGCATCGAGTTATCCGACGTGGAAAATTTTTGACGTGTATCTGCCGCCCAGCACCAGCATTCAATATAAATTCATCAAAAAAGACGGCAGCGGCAATGTGGTTTGGGAGTCGAGCAATAATCACAGCTACACCACGCCGGCCAGCGGCACCGGCTCGGTGACGAACACGTGGAATGTGGCCAAAGCCAGCGGCGAAGAGTCGGTTGCTGCCGAGCCGCAGCTTCCGGTCGTTTACAATCTCAGCCAGAATTATCCGAATCCATTTAACCCTGAAACCACCATCGCGTACGATATTCCGGTTGGGCAATCCGTCTTCGTTCAATTGGTCATTTACAACACGCTCGGGCAAGCGGTGCGCCAGCTTGTCGAGACGGTGCAAGCGCCGGGATCATACCGCGTGCACTGGGATGGCCGTAATCAAGCCGGTGCGCGGCTGGCCTCCGGGGTGTATTTGTATCGGCTTCAAGCCGGCCAGTTTATTGCCGAGAAAAAGCTGGTGTTGATGCAATAGGGCTAAACGGCCGCGGCGCCCGGCGGCTCGATTTTGCAAATTTCGCATGAATTTAGCGGTTTGAATAGGAGTGCAATGCCTGCGGCCGTAGGCTTTAGCATTGCCCCGCTCTCAGCGGGCACTCCGAGTTCACTTGGAAGTTGGCAAGTCGAGCCGTGAGGCCGGCGCAGAAAAAATTTAAAAAAAGTTCAAAAATATCTTGACAAATTCGGCGATATTTCGTATAATTTCACATTCCGTGGAAGGGCTTCCACGGTTTTCCCCGGCGGTAGCAGCCATCTTTCTAACAGGAAAAAGTAACCAGCTTGGGCTAGTTTGAGGCCGGCATGGCGATAACCATTTACGAGGTCGCGAAAAAAGCCGGGGTTGGCATCGGGACGGTGTCCCGCGTGCTCAATAATAGTTCCCAAATATTGCCGGAAACGCGCGACCGCGTGCTCAAAGTCATCAAAACGCTCAATTACCAGCCCCATGCGATGGCCCAAGGCCTGGCCCGCAAGAAATCCCTCACTATTGCCGCCCTCGTGCCGTTTTTTACCGGCCATTTTTACATCGAATTGCTCAAAGGCATTCAGCAGGCCGTTTCACCGCACAAATACGATCTCATTCTCTACTCGATCGAAGATTCCGACAACAAGGATTTTTATCTCAAGCGCGTGCTGCAGCAGCGCCGCGTCGACGGCGTCGTGCTTGCCTCGCTGCCGCTGTCGGAACAATACGCCAAGGAATTTCACCGGCGCAAATTGCCGTTGGTGTTGGTGGACATGTTTCATCCCGAATTTGATTCCATCACGGTGAACAACCAGGCCGGCGCCTATTTGGCGGCGCAACATCTTGTCCGCCTCGGTCATCGCCGTCTGGCGATGATCACCGGCCATTTGGATTGCGCCCCGGCGCAGCATCGCCATCGCGGTTTTCAAAAAGCGCTTACCGAAGCCGGCCTCAAGCTGCCTGAAAATTTGATGGTCAGCAGCGATTGCCTGCCGGGCGAGGCTTCGGCCATCAACGACGGCTTCAACCAAGACACCGGGTATTTGGCAATGCAACAATTGCTGGCGTTGAACGGCAAACGCCCCACCGGCGTGTTCATCGCCAGCGATATTCAGGCATTGGGCGCGATGCGGGCGGTGCGGGAATCCGGCTTGCGCATCCCCGACGACCTGGCGATCGTCGGCTTTGACGACATCGAGCTGGCTGAGTACGTCGGTTTGACGACGATGCGGCAGCCGATGTTCCAAATGGGCATACAGGCGGCGGAGCGGTTGATGGCGCTTATCGACGATCCCAAGTCGCCACGGCAACACCGGCGCATCGCCACCGAGTTGGTGATTCGCGAGAGCTGCGGCGGGAATAAAAGCAACGGTCGCGCATATTAAGTCATTGCCGCCGTATTTGCTCTGAAAAATTTGGCTTGACAATTTACCCAAAGGTTGATATTATACACCGTCACATGTAAAATTTCGGAAAGGAGAGGCAAGGTATCAACTGTCGAGTCAAAATTTTTTTGGCGGTGGTTTTTCTGCTTCTGCTCGGTATCGTGTTGATGAGTTGTAGTAAGGATCGCAGCAAAGACGAGAACACTCTTGCTGTCGTCGGCAACCGCCTTATTGCTAAAAAAGATTTTATTAGACGCTATGAGGATTTTCGCCGGCGCACCGGCGGCGGCGTCCAAGACAACCAAGAAGCACGGCGCAAGATTTTGCGAAATTATGTCGATGAAGAGCTGCTCATCG
>JBOHQZ010001049.1:0-2558 GCA_050732275.1 bacterium | reverse complement strand
ACGAAAATCATTTTGCTTTTTCGCGGTTTTCGTGTGTTGAGCGGGAGATTATTTAAAACCAGAAAGCAAATGCGACATTTAAAAGACGTAAAAAAGTTGGGCCGCACGGCGAGCCATCGCCACGCCACCTTGGCCAGTCTGGCCCTGGCGATTATCGAGCACAAGCAAATTCGCACTACGACGGCCAAGGCCAAAGCCGCACGCCGTGTGGTGGAGCGTCTGATTACACACGCCAAGAAAAATACCGTGGCGGCCAGACGACTGGTGTTCGACACCTTGCGCCAGCGCACCGCCGTCAAAACGCTTTTTGACGACATCGCGCCGAAATTTGCAACCCGCAACGGCGGCTATACGCGCGTCATCAAGCTGGGCCGCCGGCAGGGCGACGGCGCCGAGCTTTCAGTGCTCGAGTTGGTCGGCTACGAAGACGTGAAAGTGGAAAAGCAGCAGAAATCCCTTGAAAAACGCGCCGAGCGCAAGAAGCGCGAGAAACAATCCGCCTCGGAACGCGAGAAGGAAAAAGCCAAACAGGACGAAAAGGAAGAATAAAACCTCCAAGCGGATCGATGCCTAAATTGCAAGCCAGAGCGAATTCCGGCGTTCCCTCAGATGAGACGAACGAAGGTCGGAGGCCGCGCTGGCTTTTTTTGTTTGGTTTCTATTGCAAGGATGCTTATTTTATTGAATAGATAGCTTAAAATGAAGATTCCAAATGCAGATCGAGCAATCGTAGATATTCGCAAACTGCGAGATTATTGCCTTAATCCGGCGCATGACGAAGGCAAGCATAAAGCACGGTTGTTCGCTGCAGCTCTCGGTATGAAGGCTAACGATGCCGATGGCTTGCGCGATGGGCTGTTACAAGCCGTTAAAACATACAATGCGAAACTGGGTCGACGTGATGAATATGGTCAACGCTACATTGTGGATTTTATGCTTGATCGGCTTGGCAAGCGCGCAATGGTTCGAAGCGGATGGATTATCGAGCATGATTCAGAGACGCCACGATTGACTACGTGTTTTCCACTTTAAATCGCGAGGTTTAAAAATGACCAACATTAAATTACTTGATGTCGTGGCGCTCACGGATGATCTGCCGGTATATAATTTATGGCGTGGACAAGTTGGTACGGTTGTTGAAATCCTAGCCGGAGGCAAAGCATTTGAGGTTGAATTCTCCGACCGCGATGGGCGCACTTATGAATCTTTAGGTTTACGCCCTGATCAAATTTTGGTATTGCGTTATGAACCGTTCGCTAAACAGCAAGCTCCTGAAGCGGTACCAGCGTAAATATAGTGCATAATTTGTATTTTTTTTTGTGAGAGGAATTTAACCATGTCCTCATCCGAACCTCGCCAAATTCGCGCGCCGCGCGGCAGCGTCATCACCTGCAAGGGCTGGGCGCAGGAAGCCGCGATGCGCATGCTCATGAACAACCTCGACCCCGAGGTGGGGGAGAATCCGGAGGCGCTGGTGGTTTACGGCGGCCGCGGCAAAGCAGCGCGCAATTGGGCTTGCTTCGAGGCCATCGTGCGCAGCTTGCGCGAATTGGAAAATGATGAGACCCTGCTCGTACAATCTGGTAAACCGGTTGGCATTTTCCGCACACACACGGATGCCCCGCGCGTGCTCATTGCCAACTCGCTGCTCGTGCCGGCGTGGGCCAATGCCGCTTATTTTCGCGAGCTTGAGGATCGCGGCCTCATCATGTACGGCCAAATGACCGCTGGCAGTTGGATTTATATCGGTACGCAAGGCATTTTGCAGGGTACTTACGAAACCTTTTCGGCCGCGGCGAAAAAGCATTTCGGCGGCTCGCTCAAAGGCAAGCTCGTCGTCACCGGCGGCATGGGTGGCATGGGCGGCGCGCAGCCGTTGGCGGCAACGATGAACGGCGCGGCATGCCTCGTCGTCGAAGTGGATCGCCGGCGCATTGAGCGCCGCGTGCAAACCCGCTACTGTGATCGACTCTCTGAAAATCTCGATGAAGCGCTACAACTGGTTTTAGCTGCAAAACAAAAAGGCGAAGCGCTCTCAGTCGGCTTGGTCGGAAATTGTGCCGACGTTTTGCCGGAGTTGATCCGGCGCAATATTGTTCCGGAGATTTTGACCGACCAAACTTCGGCTCACGACGAGTTGAACGGCTACGTGCCGCACGGCCTGTCGTATGAGAAAGCCCTCGAATTGCGCCAAGCCAACTCGCTGGAATATATCAAACGCGCCTACGAGTCGATGGCCGTTCACGTACACGCTATGTTGGAGCTGCAAAAGCGCGGCGCGGTGACGTTTGATTACGGCAACAACATTCGCGCGCAAGCGCAGAAAGCCGGCGTGGAAAAAGCGTTTGATTTCCCCGGCTTCGTGCCCGCTTATGTTCGCCCGCTCTTCTGCGAAGGCAAAGGCCCGTTCCGCTGGGCCGCGCTCTCCGGTGATCCCGAAGATATTCGCGTTACCGACAAGCTCGTGCTCGAGCTGTTTCCGGAGAATGAATCATTGCGGCGCTGGATTTATTTGGCCGGCGAGCGGGTGAAATTTCAAGGACTGCCGGCGCGCATTT
>JBOHQZ010001048.1:0-2564 GCA_050732275.1 bacterium | reverse complement strand
GCCAAGACGCCGCCTTGTTCGGCAATGACAGGGAGCAGCACTTGAATTGTAACGCAACATTTATGTTGCGCGCCGTGTTTCTTCTCAACATAAATGTTGAGTTACGGCCACCACTTGGCGGTATCGAGGATGGCGCGGGCGGTTTCGCGCAGCGCCAAGACGCCGCCTTGTTCGGCAATGACAGGGAGCAGCACTTGAATTGTAACGCAACATTTATGTTGCGCGCCGTGTTTCTTCTCAACATAAATGTTGAGTTACGGCCACCACTTGGCGGTATCGACGATGGCGCGGGCGGTTTCGCGCAGGGCAGGCAGACCGCCGTGTTCGGCAATGACGGGGAGCAGCGCTTGTATGGCATGGAGAAGTTGTGGCCGCTTAGTGCGTGCAAAGGCCCGCAACGTTGCCGAGAGTTCTTCAAACTCAGATCTTTGGGTTGAACGGCACACGGCTGACCAGCGTGTGGCAAGGTTGGACAACACGACAATGCTCTCATCACTATGACACCGTGTCCTCGCCATTTGGAGCGCTTCACCTAACAGGCTCTCCGGCAAGCTCGGAGCTAATTTACGCAAAACGATGACGCGACCCTCATCATCAATAATCGCCGGGACCAACGCCAACGCTTCCCTAAACACCGAAGCCTGATCACACTCCGGCAACCACGGCGCGATTGCCACCAAAACTTCGGCGCGACATTCTTCATCAGAAATCGCAGGGGCTAACGCCAACGCTTCCCCAAACACCATAGCTTGATCACGCTCCGGCAACCGCGGCGCGATTGCCACCAAAACTCTGGCGCGAGACCATTCATCAAAAATCGTGCGGGCCAACGTCAACGCTTCCCCCAATAGGCTCTCTGGCAAGCGCGGCGCTAATTCCCAAAAAGCGTAGGCGCGAGTCCCTTCATCAGAAATCGTACGCGCCAACGCCAAAGCTTCCTCTAACACCTTCGCCTGCTCACGCTCCGGCAACCGCGACGCTAATTTCCCCAAAACGCGGGCGCGAGATCCTTCATCAGAAATCGCATTAGCCAACGCCAATGCTTCTCCTAACAGGTTCTCGGGCAACCGCAGCGCTAATTTTTCCAAAACGCTGGTGCGAGGCCCTTCATCAATCATCGCTGAGGCCAACGCCAACGCTTCCCGTAACAGATTTGCCTGCTCATGTTTCGGTAACTGCGGCGCTAATTCGCCCAAAGCGAAGGCGCGATTCAATTCATTAGAAATCGCGTGGGCCGCCGCCAACGCTTCCCGTAACACATTTGCCTGCTCATGTTTCGGCAACCGCGGCGCTAATTCGCCCAAAACTTCAGCACGATCCTGTTCATAAGAAATCGCACGAGCTGCCGACAAAGCTTCCCTTAAAACATCTGCCTGCTCACGCCCCGGCAACCGCGGTGCTAATTCCCCCAAAACCTTGGCGCGAAACCATTTATCAGAGATCACATGGGTCGCCGATAACGCTTCCCGTAACACGTTTGTCTGCTCATGTTTCGGCAACCGCGACGCTAATTCGCCCAAAACGCAGGCACGATCCCATTCATAAGAAATTGCGCGGGCTACCGACAACGCTTCCCTTCACACGTTTGTCTGCTCATGTTCCGGCAACAGCGGCGCTAATTCGCCCAAAGTTGTGGCCCGAGATTGTTCAGGTAGAATCGCGCGGGCCGCTGACAACGCTTCCTTTAACACGTCTTTCTGCTCATGCTTCGGCAACCGCGGCGCTAATTCCCCCAAAGCAGTAGCGCGAAACCATCCATCCTTAGAAATAGCACGGGCCGCCGACAACGCTTCCCTTAACACATCTGCCTGCTTACGTTCCGGCAATCGCGGCGCTAATTTCCCCAAAATGTAGGCACGAGACCACTCATCAAAAATCGCGCGGGCCAACGCCAACGCTTCCTCCAATAGACTCTCCGGCAAGCACGGCACTAATTCTCCTAAAACGCGGGCACGAGACCCTTCATCAAAAATCACACGAGCCGCCGATAATGCTTCCCTTAACTCGTCTCCCTGCTCACACTCCAGCAACCGCGGCGCTAATTTTCCCAAAGCGAAGGCACGAGACTCTTCATCAGGTATCGCACGGGCCGCCGACAACGCTTCCCTTAACACATCCGCCTGCTCACGCTCCGGCAACAGCGGCGCTAATTCTCCCAAAGCGTGAGCACGAGACCGTTCATCAGAAATCGCGCGAGCCACTGCCAACGCTTCCCCTAACACTTCCGCCTTCTCATGTTCTGGCAACCGCAGCGCTAATTCCCCCAAAACGCAGGAGCGAGAATATTCATAAGAAATTGCACGGGCCGCCGACAACGCTTCGCTCAAAATGGCATGAGATTCTGAAGGCAGGAATTCAGCGATTGCCACGAGGCATTCTGCCCGATCTGCTGAGTCTGGCTTTTGTCGGGCCATGACCAGCCCCAAAGCCGGGCTGATCACTCCGGCTTTTACGCAGGCCACCAGCAGGTCTTTTTGGATATTTGCACTTAAAGAAATGACGCTGGCAAAGCAGAATGCGGCGCGAATTTGTTGGCCCAATGCGGCTGGGCCTTTGGCTTCAGC
>JBOHQZ010001047.1:0-2569 GCA_050732275.1 bacterium | reverse complement strand
ATCCCGGAAGATCTCGACACGCTGGCCAAAGTGCGGGACTACTCCACGCTGCAATTGGCGCTGCAATACGCCAACAAGCAAGGTCAGGTTTTTTTAGCGGCAGCGCCGGCGCCAACGCCGAATGGGCGCTCCCGCAAAACCGCCGGTCCCAAAGCGTTTGAATATCGCGCCTTGCTGGACGAGCAGCCTTTGGAAGAATTGCTGGCGAATGCCTCAGCGCCACCCAAATCACCCCAGCCAACTCTTGCCGCCACCAAACCGGCAACCTCAAAGTTCGACTGGCAACGTGATTTCCTCGCATGCTTATCCCCTATCCGCAAAGCAACCGAGCAATTGCAAGAGCTGACGCCATCTGAAACACTTGCCGTCGAGGCTGAAATCACTTCATCTCCGGATGAAAAGCCGGCGCCCGGTTTCGCCGAAGAGATCAATGCGTTGATCGTACTCACACCGGAAGCCCCACGACTGAGCCAAGGTCCCGAAGCGGGCACTCGTCAACCGGCGCTCAATTCCCCGACGCCGCAATTTATCGAAATTGTAGCCCAGCAACTCGCCGCGGCCGATCCCTCGATTTTGGTCTATGCCTTGAATGACGGGGTCATGGCGTTTTCTGCCGAACCCAAAAGGCTGGCCGCTGCGACCATAACCTTATTCAAAAAAGTCAGCCGCTACAACACCTCGCTGCCGGAACAAAATCAAATCATGTTGCACGCCGCTTTGCAAACGCGTGATTCGTCGCTGGCGTCCGGCAAAAATTCCTCCCGGGAACATCCAAAGCAGCACAATCACACCGGCCTGGAATTATTATATTATACTTTGCATCTGCTGCAAGCCGAAAGCGGAGAGCGAGCAACCGAAATCGCCATACGCTCGCCCCTTCCCGCTCCACGCCTTCTCCCTGCTCCCCGGCGCCATCGCCTGCTGATGACCCGGCGCACATTTGATTCGGTGTTGGGCGCGCCAACGGGCGTAGCCGGCCATTTTGCCGCCAAATTTTGGGGACCGGTATATTGGGGCGCGCCCGGCTTGCAAGAAGAAATCGGTGAGCTGATCTGGTATAACCCGCTTGAATTTGCCAGCGAGAAAAGGCCGTATGCGCTCAGCCGTTTTCTCATCGTCGAAAGATTGCAGGCTTGGCAGGCTTATGGCACCTATCGTGGCCGCGACCGCTCGCTCGAGCGCCCGGTGGTATTGAAAGTGTTGCACCCGGAAACTTACAGCCACTGGCGTGAAAACAACACGCACTATACCGAGACGGTCAATGCAATCCGGCGTCTCGGCCGTCTCGAGCATCCCGGCATGGCGTTGATTTATGATATGGGCGAGCAAACCGAGCTTTTCTTCTTTGCGCGGGAATTTATCGAGGGAGAAAACCTGGCACAATCATTCGACCGCGGCATGCGTCTGCCGCCAGCGATCGCTTTACGCTTGATCATCGCTGCCTGCCGCATCATAAAATATGCGCATCAGTTTGGCGTCTATCACCACAATCTCAAGCCGGGCAACATTTGGCGGCTCACGCCCGTGACCGCTGCAACCGCCTCGCACGAACAAACCACACAATCGGTCCTGGACGATTTTCAAATGAGAAACGGCGGCATCAAAATTTCGGATTTCTTCATCCCGGGTTTCAACGAGACGGCCGGGGCGAGTTGGCATTACACCCCGCCGGAGCTGCTTTTTCAAAAGGCCACCGGCAACGGTAACAATCTCATCACGCAATCGCCGGCGGCGATCGATGTTTTTGCTTTGGGAATGATTCTATATGAATGTCTGTGCGGCAGAAATCCTTTCGGGCAGATCAGCAGGCCCGCCTCGCTCTCGGCCTGGGAAGCCGTCTCTATGACGCCACCATCAAAAAGCGAAGACAACCCGGCGCTGCCACCGATTTGCGACGAAATCGTTCTGCAAGCCATTCATCAAGCGCCGCAACAGCGCTTCCAAACCGTCGCCGATCTGGAAGCCGCTTTGCAGGAGGTTTTGAATCAATTGCCGGCCGAAGCCCCGGCAGTGATGGAAAATCAGACGAGCGTGGACGGAGATACATAGCGTCTCTACGCGGCGAACAAGGTGGGAATCTTTCCTATTCTCGATTGCCGAGCTGCCGCTTCGCCCACATTTCTCTGCCGGTTTCCGCTTTGATACATTTGAGCGTACCGTCATCAAATCGGAACGCGCCAAATTTCTTGCGGCCCTTTTTCCGGCCAGCGGCGCAACAAATCGGTCTCGTTTGAGATGCCGGTGCCTTGCGGCCCGAGAAAGCGCGGCCAGTCGTGTTTATCTTTACCATCACGCTGGAGGGCGAAAGCGTTTGCAAACAAAACAACGTGCAGCAGGGTGATAAAGATGAGGTGAAATCGGTTGGTTTTCATTTTTGCACCTTGGAAAGAATGAGCTATAGCCGCTCTTCCTCGCAGAAATCGCCATGGACTCGCCGCTGTAGGGCGGAGACTACTTCCGCTCAGGAAGTTATTTTAGATAGATCATACTTTTCTTGTCAACAAACGGCGGCAACGATCCGTTGCGCGGCACGGCATGCAGCTTGTAGTAGTAGATGCCCGTGCCCAGG
>JBOHQZ010001046.1:0-2574 GCA_050732275.1 bacterium | reverse complement strand
GAACTCGCGGCGCAAATCCGCGCCATTCCGAAGCTGCTGGAGCAAGCCAAAAGCAATCTCACCGGCAATGCGCGCGATCTTTGGATCGCGGGAATTCGCAGCATAAAGGAACAGAGCACCGATCTCGTTGCGTTGGCTGAGAAAGTCGCAGGCTCGGACAACACGCTAATTTCGGAGATTCAATCCGGCCGTGCGGCCAGCGACGCATTTTGTGCCTGGCTGGAAAAAGAAGCGCCTGCCAAAACCGGAACGTCCGGCGTC
The DNA here is from genome assembly GCA_050732275.1 of bacterium. Classification (GTDB taxonomy): domain Bacteria; phylum Zhuqueibacterota; class Zhuqueibacteria; order Zhuqueibacterales; family Zhuqueibacteraceae; genus Zhuqueibacter. Next base: position 2,313 of record JBOHQZ010001046.1, on the reverse strand, counting down.
GGTGTTGAGAATTACAATTGGTATTTGCAGAACGTTCAGCTCGTGCCTTACACCTGGCAGGAAGAAGTGACGATCATGCACCGCGAGCTGGCGCGCGCCCATGCGGCGCTGCGGTTGGAGGAACAGCGCAATCGCAAACTCCCGCAATCCGGGCAAGTTGCTACCGCCGATGAGTATGATCGCCGCTTCAACGCGGCGGTGACCGAGTACATGAATTTTCTTCGCGATCGGGAGATCGTTTCGATTCGTGACGACATGGACGCGGCGCTGCGCGAGCGCATTGGATCATTCAGTCCGGCAACGGATGGTCGCCGCGAGTTTTTTTCGGAAGTGAGTTATCGCGATCCCGTGGTGATGCGGACGCACGGTTATCATTGGTTCGATCTGGCCCGCATGAAGAGCGAGCCGCATGTGAGTCCGATCCGGCGCGTGCCGCTGCTCTACAACATCTTCGCCGGCCGCGCTGAAGGTTTGGCCACCGGCATGGAAGAGATGATGATGCACGCCGGCCTTTTTGACGCGCGCCCGCATGCTCGCGAGCTGATTTGGATTCTCCTCGCGCAACGCGCCGCCCGCGCCCTCGGCGATTTGTATATGCACGGCAATGAGTGGACGATGGAGCAAGCCATCAAATTTGCTTCCGAATGGACGCCGCGCGGTTGGCTGCCCAAAGACGGCAACACCGTCCGGTTCGAGCAACATCTCTACTTGCGGCAACCCACCTACGGCACGAGCTATGTCATCGGCAAGATTGAGATCGAGCAACTACTGGGAGAACGCGCCCTCCCTGCGGGACTCGGCGATTCATTCACACTGAGGCGCTTCATGGACGAGCTCAATGCCGTGGGGATGATTCCCGTGTCGCTCATTCGATGGGAGTTGGTTGGAGAAACGGGGGAGATCAGCGGGAAAGTCACGGCCCGCTGACTCCGGCATTGATACGATTTGGTGTCACCGATGATCGAATTGTTGCGCGTTAGCTATTTGCTTCTTCCCCTGCTGGTCGGGCTGACCTTTCATGGTTTCTGCTTGAAGTTCAAGTGGCTGACCTTTCTTGCTCAACCAATTGACCGAGAAAGGATGTTTCGCGGTCAGCGGCTTTTCGGTTCCAACAAAACCTATCGTGGCGTCATCGCCGTCGGCTTGGGCACGGCACTCGGCTTCGGCATTCAAGCGCTAGTCCTGCATCAGATAACTTCCCTTCGCCATCTCGAGCTAATCGACTATTCTCGTTTGAACTGGTTCCCTCTCGGCTTCGCGTTGGGAGTCGCGGCGATGCTCAGCGAGTTGCCGAATAGTTTCATCAAGCGCCAGCTTGGGATTGCTCCCGGCACGGTAGCGAACGGCTTGGTGGGAGTTTTGTTCTACATCCTCGACCAGATAGATATGCTGTTGGGCGTGTGGCTAGTGTTATCGTTTGCTGTCGAGGTCACCCTGGCGCGAGTTCTTTGGTCCGTTGTCTTTCTATTTTTGGCCCACCAAATCATCACACTTGCCGGTTACGCGCTGGGGATGCGAGCCACGGCGCGGTAACCATTGGTGCAAATCTCCGGCAAATTTTATTCTGAATCGCTATTGACAAAAACATTTTAGTGGTTTATATTAAACCATAAGTCAATGACGCAGGGAGGCTTGATGATCTTTATCGAAACGTCCGTCTTTACTCGTCATCTTGAGAAGCTCATGAGCGATGACGAATACCGTTTATTGCAGAAAGAGTTGGTTACGAATCCCGACAAATGATAAAAATGAAACAAGAACTTTTTGAAGAGTTATTAGAGAGTGTTCGCGAAGCCAAGGCCATCATGCGCGGCGAAAAAGAGCCGTCGCGCGTGTTTGTTTACGATGAGCCGAGCGTTAAAACCATTCGCCGGCGCTTTAAGCTTTCGCAGCCGAAGTTTGCCGGCCTGCTGGGCATCAGTGTCGGCACACTACGCAATTGGGAACAAGGTCGGCGCCAACCCGAAGGAGCCGCACGCGTGTTGTTGTTGGTGGCGGCAAAACATCCCGAGGCGATTCTTGATACGATTCATCCTCGTGGGCAAAAGCGTTCAATTCCACGCCAGTCTGCAACACGAGCACGCGCCGGCACATGACAGAGAAAATAATCGCATTGGCTCATGCAAACCAAACACACCATCCGAATTGTTTTATCCTCTCCCAGCGACGTCGATGAGGAATGCCGTGTGATGGACGGCGTCATCGCCGAATTGAATCGCGGCGTGGCGCACGAGCGTCACGTCGTTCTCGAATTGTCCCACTGGAAGACCGACGCGTATCCCGGTTTTCATCCGGAAGGCCCGCAGGGGGTCA
>JBOHQZ010001045.1:0-2577 GCA_050732275.1 bacterium | reverse complement strand
TTTTTTTTCCAGAACCGTCACATCCGTTCCGCCGGCGGAGAAGGAAGGGCTGGGAAGGCCAATGGCCGCAACCTCGGCATTCGCGGTGGCTGTGCCGGTTACTGTTGCATGGCTGGAAAGATCAAGCTCACCGCCGGCAATGGCATCACCCAGGATGATGTTGTCTTCCTCAATCTCGATGCCGCCTACCGCAGTTAGATTTCCAGTATGCGTGCCAGGCTCTCCATCCTCGAAACTTATGGTGCCATTGGAATGGATGTCGCCCTCGGAAACCTCACTACCTTCAATTTTCACTTTATTGCCAGCGAGAAAAATGAAGCCACGAGCAATTGTCAAACGAGAAAAATCACCGACAGGACCTTTGCTAACGCTATTCGTTAGCGAATTCACGGTACCGCCGAGAAACTGCCAGGTTGTAGTCGCAAGAATCTGCTGGCCGCCGCCCGGGTTTGTTTTGATGCCCGGATTTTGTTCTGCCTGAACCGCATCGTGCGAAATGAAAAGCGCGAGGTCCGCTTCCGGTATGCCGTTTAACTGCGATTCATCATAATGAAAATCAACCGTCGCATCCAAATTCGAATTATTCGTTGGCATGACGTCAAAGAAACGGCTGGTGCTCATCTTGTCGGGTGTCAGTTGCTGCGGGGCATGTCCGCGTGCGATCGTCGTCATCCCGAAAGACGTATTAGCCTTGAGCGTCAATCCTAAACCCGCGACATTTTGTTTTGTCGTCAGATCATTCAAGGCACGCGTCACTGAGGCATTGCCGCCGGCTCCGATGATCGTGTTTCCGGGGGTTTCACGAAGATCGGCATTCTCGCCAAATGCCACCGTATTTCCGTTCAGATCAAAATCGCCGTTCAAGATGCGAAAAATGCCATTGACAATGATATTCTTGCTCAATGTCACGCCGGCCGGATTGTTGATCGTCAGGTTGTTGACGATATCGGGAAGCTCGGCGCCGGTGATGATGGGTGCTGAGCCTTCATACAGAATGTCATCCGAGCGCGAAGACACATGTCCGTCAGCGCTTCCGCCCGTATATTGGGATAGAGCCGCGCCGGCAGATAATAGCATCCCGCCAAGCAGGATCAGAATTTGGCCTTTCCTTTTCATTCTGGGTGTCTCCCTATAGTAAATTTTCATCGGAAGATGGTCTGTAAGCAAAAGGCAAAAAGCAAACACCAAAAAGCAATCGCGTCGCCCGGTTTATCTTTCAACTTGCTTTTTTCTTTTTGCTGTTTTTTTAGGCAACTCAGGGCGCCGAACGAACTGCCCGGAAGCCGATATTGTCGTCGCGAAGATTATTGGCGAACGCGGCTTGCCGGCGATCCGACACGCGCAAATCCGCTGCCGCCGCGCGCCAGCCGCCGCCACGAATGCCGGCGCCGACGCCGCTCGTGCCCGGCCAATTACTCACATTGGCGTTTCCATTCACATCGAGCTTGCCGTCGCCGTGCTTGTTTGTAAATTTTCGGCCCGTTGCGTTCCCAACCGTTACCACTCTCTCGGCATTGTTGCCGCTCAGTTCCATAAATCCGTAAAAGCTTGCCCCCGCCGTGTTTCTTGTGCTGCTACCGGTCGCAAAAAGGCCGGTGCGCAGCGGACCGTTTATGCTTCCGCCAATGGTAGCTTGATAAGCGGCATTGCCCGTTGGCTCCAAGGCCGGGTTCGATACCACTTCGTTTGCATTATTGGCTGTTCCCGCGGCCAAGGCGTATGAAAAAGCGGTGATGTTGATATTGCCCCACGCATATTCACCCGCGATTGCGGATTTGTTCCATGGCGACTCCGAAGCGCCGCGGCACGCTTTTTCATACTCCAGCTCCGTTATCGGCCGCAAACCCGCCCAATCGGCGTAAGCGGCGGCATCTGTCCAACTCAAAAAGTTGCAGGCAAGATTTTGACCGTCATTTGATTCTTCAAATATGCCGTTGCCGTTTAAATCGGTTCCGAACTTGATGGCGCCGGCGCCAGGAAAAGAAGGCGCCCGAATGCCGTTGCGGAAAGATACGTTGGAGGTATTGCTCATCACAAATTGATCGCCGCTTTGTGTCGCCGTGCGGGCATTCTGTTGCGGGCGCGTCAAGAGATTCAAAAAATCTGCATACTGGCCCTGGGTAATCTCGTGCTTCATCATATAGAAGGCGCTGTAACCCTTGGGAAAAGATTTTGGGATGGTGAACTTCGATCCGGTGGCGTCTTCACCGGCGTTGCCCGCAGAGACATAAAAAAAGTCATCGGAGCCTGACTTGGTCACTGATATGGCGCTTTCACTTTTGATCTTCCACGGATCGGTATCTGATGGTTCCTGCCGGAATGCGGCAACGCTCGCCGCATGGTCGCCGGCTTGAAAGCTCGCTTTGGGAACGAATACCATCTCGACGGCGAAAACATTCACGATAGTCGCCGGTGTGATGCTCTCGACCTCGTCGCTCTCGTAATCCCAGCGCAGCCGCACTCCATCCCAGTTGTTTGAGCCGGCGCCATTTTTGGCACGAAAAATGAAAACACCTTTGCGATCGGAAACGGCTTTTATAGCGGCAGCAACACCGTTGTTGTTGGTTACACTATGAT
>JBOHQZ010001044.1:0-2579 GCA_050732275.1 bacterium | reverse complement strand
GATTTTGAATCTGGTTGTCCTCGAATGACAAATTATCGACCGCTTCTGCATTGACCGCGCCGCGCTGCATATTATAAAAATCGTTTTCGGTAATTCTCACGCCTTGAATACGATTCACCGAGGTCGAGAGTATCGATACGCCGATGCGCGCATTCATGATGCGATTGGAGGAGATGCGCACATCGCGAACGGCATTGTCATATCCGAAGGACTCGTTTTCGACCGTCGTCCTGAGCCGAATCCCGAAAGTGTGTGGCCCCCAATCCAGCGTGTTGCCGATAATATCCACCGAATCGGCGCCGAAGACTTTGATGGCGCCGTGATTGTCCGTAAACTCCGTCATCTGATTGCCGTAAACGCGGTTATTGGAGATCATGATATTATGTGAGCGAAACGGCACCATGTTCGACGCGGATTGCACAATAATCCCGGTATTCATGGTGGCGCAGCCGGAATAGACGATGTTGCCGTCGATGATGACATCCCGTCCACCGAGCACGGCGATGCCACGGCTGGGGTAATCAGGGTGCCCGCCCTCGACGATGTTGTTGGCGATGATGATATTGCGATTGATGAGCTGCGCGCCGCGCCACGGCTTATAGGAAGGATGTTTGGGCTTGTAGGGTCGCTCGTAGGAAACCACGGCGATCTTGTCGTCGCCGGCGTTTTTTACCGTGTTGTTCGTGATAATGACATTTTCCGACCAAAGCCGGCGTCCAACATCCGTGTTGTGGCCGTTCACCACGTGGATGCCGTCGGCGAGCGTTCCTTCGACGTGGTTGAAGCTGATCTTGGCGTTTTTAAGCGCAATACAGATAATGCCCATTCCCGGCGCAAAATAAATCCGATTGCGCATGATTTCGATGCTGTCCACTTCGCTCATAAAAATGGCGCTGATATTGTGGGTGCGCACCTTTTTGTGAGGAATATAATTCAGCGTGAAGCCTTCAATGCGAATGTTCTTCAGCCGGCGCAGGTTGAAAATATAATCGGTGGTGTCTGCCGAAATGATCGTCGCGCGCTCCGCGATCCAATCGGTGTTGCTGCGGAAATTAATCTTGTCGTTGATGCGATAAACCCCGGAGGGGACGCGCACGGTTCCTTTGTTTGTAAAAGCGCTGGCGGCTTTTTGAAAGGCCGCGGTCGAATTGGTGGCGCTGTCGCCGACCGCGCCCCACCATTGCGGAAAAACATGCTCAACTGCCCCGTCGTCGAAGACCACGGTGCCCTCACCCTCGAAAACTTGATACGGCCCGGCAAAAAAATTCCCTTGAATTCTGAACGTGACGCCGCGCTCTATTTTGATGCGGCCGCCTTGATATACCCACAAGGCCGCGGTTCGGCGCAACGTATCGGAAACCGTCAAGCTCTTCGTATTGAGCGCGACGATGACCATGGCAGAATCTCTCTCGGCTTGCTCGATGGCTTTGGCCAAAGAAGGGAAATCATCGGCGGAATAGCCGCGCTGCAAAATTGCCGCGGCCAAATCGCGGAGCTGATCGCCGGCAGGAGGCGCATCCGTTTTTTGCAATTTTTTTGCATTGCTGCCGGTATAGGGTTTCAGATAATTTTGCGCGGGCAGCGCGGCAAAGGAAAGAAGAAGCGCGAGGCTGCAGATCAGGGTTCTCATATTGTCGTTAATTCATCCTAGAAAAAATTGTGCTCCCGGCCCTCGCCGCCGGTTTTGCATTGATTATTCAAACTAATAAATTACGGCACGGCGCGCGAGAAACGCAAGCCAATTTTACGGCAAAAACAAATCTTGCAAAAAAATCATTGACTTTGCATTTTGTAAATATTTTATTGTGCCACCACAAAACTGCGGAGGTGGAATAAAAATTTGGCTTGCCGTTACGGTGTTTGCCATCCTTGCAAGGTGATTTTAAATTTCGAAAAAGAAAAAGCCATCTCCGAGTCATTCGTCGATGGCTTTTCTATGGGTGGAAAGCGGAGAGGTGATCTCCGGCTTTTTTTAAACGCGGATGCTATGGACGAACGCGGAAATCAATAAAGCCTCTGGTGTTGCACGTTCCTTGAGAATACAGACGGGCCGTCTGTGTTACGTTCAATGCCCGAACAGCTCGTGCTCGATCATCTCCATCCAAATGTGGCCGACCAGGATGTGGCACTCCTGAATGCGCTGCGTGTCTTTGGCCGGCACGATGACTTTGTGATCGACCGCGGGAGCGATCTTGCCGCCGTCGTTGCCGAGCAAACCGACGGTGATCAAGCCCTGCTTCTGTGCCGCCTGCGCAGCGGCGAGCACGTCTTCCGAATTGCCGGAGGTGCTGATGCCAACCAGGACGTCGCCGGGAAGGCCAAGAGCTTGCACCTGCCGGACAAAAATCTCTTTGAACGCATAATCATTGCCGACCGCGGTCAAAATAGACGTGTCGGTCGTCAACGCCAGGCCCGCCAGAGGCCGGCGCTCGCGGCGCAAATGGCCAACCAGCTCGGCGGCGAGGTGCTGTGCATCCGCGGCGCTGCCGCCGTTGCCGCAGAATAAAATCTTGCCGCCGGCCCGAATCGATCTTGCCAGCTCGAGACCGGTTTCGAAAATTTGGTGGACACACCGCTGC
>JBOHQZ010001043.1:0-2581 GCA_050732275.1 bacterium | reverse complement strand
AATACCCAAGCGGCCATCGCCGCAAGCTTTCGGCGCGCAATCCGCGCGCTGAAATTCATTCGGCTCCGTGCCCGGCGTATCCAAACGCGCCGCGAAACGTCCGAGCTGCACCCAGTCTTCAATCGTGACCGCGCCGTTGTTGCCATTGGGGCGGGGAGCGACATCGCCTTCGTGGCCGGCGATGAGCGTGATCAAGCCCGCTGTCCAGGTCACGGGCAGCGAGCCGGCGCCGGTATCGACCGCTTCTCTCGGAATGGGTTGATCGCCGAAACCGATCGCGGTCGTAGTTGCCTGCGTGGTGGCGCTCACGGCAAAACTCACCACGACGATCTCGCGCGTGCCAGCGGCAAATTTTTGTCCGGCAGGCAAAGCGATCACCAAACCATATCGTCCTGAACCGGTTTGGCTCGCATTCGTGATGAGGCTGGCCGTCCCGGCATCACGGCCAAGCGCGGCTTGGGGATTGCTAAAAATAGCGGGATCAAAAACCAGGCTGAATCCCAGCGCATTTTCATCGCCCAACGCATCGAGCTCAATGAAAACCATCACGATATTGCCGAGGGAGGCTGTTGCACTTTTGACTCGAACAAACCTGGGCGGGAGGACGGTAAAGTTACTGGTTTGCACCTCCGCGCAGCCGGTTTTGCTGAGCGTGATCGGCCCGGTTACGGCGCCAACAGGAACCGTCGTCAAAATCTGCGTCGCATTCGTGACACCGAAATTCGCCAGAAGATTATTAGCAAATTTCACGGCGGTGACGTCGTTCAAATTGGTGCCCGTGATCGTCACTGTAGCACCGGCCAACCCAGTTGCCGGATCAATCCCGCTGACCGTTGGACAAGCCACGACGGTGAAAGCACTTGTCTGCACATCGGCGCAACCGGTCTTGCTGAGTGTAATCGGCCCGGTCACGGCGCCATTGGGTACCGTTGCCGAAATTTGCGTGGCATTCGTAATGGTGAAATTCGCTGCAACATTATTGGCAAATCTCACCGCGGTCACATCATTCAAGTCCGTGCCGGTGATCGTCACCGCGGTGCCGGCTGGCCCGATTGCCGGATTGATCGCGCTGGCCGTCGGACAAACTACCACCGCGCCAATCACCACCGTGAAAGGTGCCGGCGTCAACACAATGGGAGCGCCGTTAGGATCATTCGCACTCACATTGGCAATGGTGAATTGGATTTGAGTGCCACCCGGCGTCGTCGCCAGCGTCCTGAACTTCACCTTCAGAACCGTTCCCTCGCCGTTCACCCCGCCTCCGCCTTTGCGGGTCATGCCCACACTCACCTTGCCGTTGGCATCATCAACGTTGGGAAAGAAAAGAATGTCGCTACTCAGAAAATCACCTTGAACGGGCGGCCCCACCACATCCACAAAACTAGTGTTGGTATAGTTCAGCTCCAAGCTCAATCCAAACAGGTTGGATACGGGATTGGTGCTATTGCCAACTTTGATCTCCACGTCGAAATCAGCGCCGGCGATCTGAGGGCTGGCCGCGGAGCCGAAAATTGGCACCGGGTTTTGCGCCCAGGTGAGACTCGCGGCGCCGAGAAGCACGATGACCATTCCGAAAACACGTCTAGCATTTTGCATGTCGCATTCTCCTTTCTTTGCGTAAAGCGTGAACGGTGTCGATCATGTGAAATTGCGTCGCCTCCCCTTGTTGTGGGAGGCGCAGAACCAATTTAAATATCACTTGGCTTTATCGCAACAACAACATTCTCCGGCTTTGCACGAATTTTCCGGCCCCGCCTAAAGTGGTAGTAGTCCAGATGGATGACAATGATCACGCGCCAAGTATTCGACATGCGGGACACTACGCCAGAGTATCCCGCATGTCAGTGTAGGATTAGGAGAGGTTATTCACTAAATTTTGTTGTCAAAACTCACTAGACCCAAAGGCAAAATTCAAGCCAAAAAAATCGGCCGCCTATTCTTGCACAGAATCGATCTTTTTGCGACCGATCTCAGCGATGAGAGGAGGTAAAAATACCGCAACTGTGGTTTGCAAGTGACGATTATTGAAGCAGACGAAGGACGACAACTGGCGCATCGTGTTTGGGACAGGATGCGCCAGGTCGCCTTGGCATTTCTTTTACCTGATCAACATCATCCGGCGCGTTTCAACATGCGTTCCGGCCTGCAAGCGATAAAGATAAAGGCCCGAAGGCAGGCTTTCACCTTTCGCATTGCGGCCGTCCCAACTGATTTGATGCACACCGTGCGGCTGCATGCCGTTCATCAACGTCCGCACTTCCTGGCCGTTCATGTTGAACACTTTCACGATCACCGTCACAGCTTCGGGAAGCTCATAACGAATCGTGGTGCCGGGATTGCCCAATGTTCCGTTCGCGGAAAAAGGATTGGGCACATTCTGATGGAGCCGATAGTCGCCAATAAGCTGAGATTTATTCTCAGCCTCGGCATCTGCCGCCAATCCGATCTTCATGCGCAAAACTTGCGAGTGAACTTCGATCAGACGGCCGGCGGCGTCATTGGCTACCTCGTCCTGCAATGAAAACCTGATGGTTTCGCCGAGACGGGCATTGGCAGCAAGCTTCGCTTTAATCCGCACCAC
>JBOHQZ010001042.1:0-2581 GCA_050732275.1 bacterium | reverse complement strand
AAGAAACAGCTCGCCAATCCCAAAAAGGTTTATGCGATCGACCTCGGCCTGAAAGACGCGGTGGCGTTTCGCTTTTCCGAGGATTATGGCCGTAATCTCGAAAATCTTGTCGCCATCGAGCTTAAGCGTCGCGGCAAAGAAATTTTTTACTGGAAGAACGGCCGCGGCTTGGAAACCGATTTCATCATCCGCGCCGGAACCAAAGTCGAAGCCGCGCTGCAAGTGACTGCCAAGCTTGCGGATGACAAAATCAAAAAACGCGAAATCAACGGCCTGCTCTCGGCGATGGATAATTTCGACCTGTCCGAAGGATTCATGCTGACGGGTGATGAATCCGGCGTCGAAACTGTGGACAAAAAAACCATCCGCTTTCAGCCGGTGTGGCAGTGGCTGCTGCAGCGCGAATGAGCGCATGCTTTGTTTGAAATTTTCCGAATTAGAAAAATACAAAGGTCACTAAAATAAAACAGGGAATCAAAATCAGCAGCGAGTAGAGCATATATCCAAAAAAGCTGGGCATTTTGATGCCACTCTCTTCGGCAATCGATTTGACCATGAAGTTCGGGGCGTTGCCGATATACGTGTTCGCCCCCATAAAAACGGCGCCGCAAGAGATGGCTTTCAAATAAATCCCGTTTTCCGCAATCAGTGCATGCACTGCTTCCAATTCCGGCTTGCCGGCGTAAAATTGGCCAAGCGCCGTGTTTAGAAAAGTCAAATACGTCGGCGCATTATCCAAAAAACTCGACAGGCTACCGCTGGCCCAGAAATATTGCCAGGGCTCGCGCACCGCGCCGATGATGAATGCCAACGCGCCATCGGTTCCGGCGCGCAACATGGCCAGCATCGGAATGATCGTCATGAAAATGCCGGCAAAAAGAATTGCCACTTCTTGAATCGGCCCCCAGGTGAAGCCGTTGCCTTCGCGAATTTCTTTTGGGGTGAATTTCAAGCTCAGCAAGCCCATGCTGATCAAGAACAAGTCACGCAGCTCGTCTTGCACTGCCAATTCGATTCCAAGAATGCTAAATTCCCCCAATTTCACCAAGCCGCTGAACAGCACGCCGCCGACCACGCCGGCCAGGAAGAGCAAATTGTGCAAGCCGCGAATGCGAATGCCCTCGGATTTGGCCGAACCGGGATTAGCATGAACGCGCTCGGCCTTGCCATGTTTCAGCGCCTGCAGAAAAGTGGCTTGCTCGCGCCGGTGCATGATCGTGTCAAACACAAAAAACAGGCCGAGCACGATGACAAACACCGTCATCATCTCCGGAATGAGCTGCAACGTCCAGAAAAATGGCACGCCGTGCAAAAAGCCGAGAAAGAGCGGCGGGTCACCGAGCGGCGTGAGCGAGCCGCCGATATTGCTGACGAGAAAGATGAAGAAAATGATGACGTGAACTTTGTTTTGGCGGTGCTGGTTCATCCGCAGCATTGGCCGGATCAGCAGCATCGAGGCGCCGGTGGTGCCGACCCAAGAGGCGATGAGCGTGCCGATGGCGAGCATGACAGTGTTGGCAAGTGGGGTTCCGACGGGAGCCCCTTCGAGCAAAATGCCGCCGGCAACGGTGTATAGCGCCCAGAGCAGAATGATGAAAGGAATATAATCTTTCAAATAGATGTGCAGAATCTCGTGCGTAGCGGCCCCGTGATAGGCGAGCACGAACGGCACGGCAAAAAGCAGCGCCCACGCCGCCGTGACTTTGCCGAAATGATGATGCCAAAAATGCGGCGCCAGTAGTGGGAATAGCGCAATCGACAGCAAAATGCCGGCAAACGGAAAGCCGCTCCACAACGGCAAAGATTTGCCGAGATCGACGTGCTCGCCCGCTGCCGTCGCTTCATGCTGGTTAGCGGCCCTCGTTTCCATCGTCGCTGCGCCGGCCGCGAGATTCTTTTGCCCTGAGCTATGAGAATTTTCCGACGCCAGGGCTGAGTGCGCAAAATTAAATACGATTAGTGTCGTAATGAGCAGTCCCCAAATGCGCTTGGTGAGGTGTTGCACCTGCGGCAAAAACCTTTTGGTCGTCAATGGATAGGCTTGCGTTTCTGCCATGCTGGCCTTTCTCGATGAAATTCGCTGCACTGACTGATTGCACCTCGTTGAGAGTCAATGGGATGAAAATAAGAAATTCTCGACGAAAAGCAATCAAAAAGTGCGTTGAATTCAAGATTTGCTCTTGCTACGGCGCGCCCGCAGGATTTCGATAATCGCCGGCAGAATGGATAAAAAGATGACGACGGCAATGACGGAATGAATATGCTCGTTGATACTCGGAACCACGGCGCCGACCCAATAACCTGCCAGAATCATGCTCACCACCCACAAAACTGTTTGAAAAAAACAGCCACCTGGTTCGACGAAAAAAATTTTAGAAAAGCGAACTATCCTTCGGAATGGTGGGGATATTGTAGCGCAGGTCGTTGTGCAGAAGATAAACTTCAATTACGGATTTTAGTCCCTTTATAGTCAAATCAGTGCAAAAAAAGCAAAGATTTTTTTGATGAGTTTCATTTCGCTCAATATTTATGCGGCTTTTATGGGGTTTTCAAAAGCCTCCAACTTTTTGATTGCAAGTTG
>JBOHQZ010001041.1:0-2582 GCA_050732275.1 bacterium | reverse complement strand
CTTCACCTCGACTGGTCCATCCGCTGTGCCGGCGCGGGCTTTGGGTTCTTTGTCGCGAGCGTTCTTTATGACAACTTTGCCGACATGGGACTGCTGCGTGCTCTATACATCGAGCCATTCGGGTTCGTAATCTTCCTATGCGGCTTGGGGTTGGCAATCGAGCACCGCGTTATTTCAGATTATGGCCGGCTGATGCTGCTGCGGGCCGAAATGGAGCAAGCGCGGCGGATCCAGCAGAGCATTCTTCCGGCAGCGCCGCCCACGGGCACGCCATTCAGGATCGCCGCGACCTGTTCGCCGATGACGGCCGTCGCCGGTGATCTCTATGACTTCATCCAGCTCGGCGAAGGAAGGCTCGGGCTTTTTATCGCAGACGTTTCCGGACACGGGGTTCCCGCCGCACTCGTTGCTTCAATGCTGAAGACGGCGCTCACGATATATGGACTCACTTGCGGCAGTCCGTCGGGATTGTTGAAGGAGCTCAACCGGATCTTCTGCGGCCGATTCAAAGGAGAGTTCATTACAGCGGCATGCGGGGTGCTGAACGCAGACTCGCAAAGGCTCACGTATTCCGCAGCCGGACATCCGCCGCTATTGCTGTGGCGCGCCAGTATATCCGAGACCTGTCAAGTGGAGCAGAACGGCTTGCCTCTCGGCATCCGCGAGTCGGAAGATTACAAAGACATCACACTGCCATTTGCGCAAGGCGACCGGCTCGCCATGTTTACGGACGGGGTCGTTGAGACGGAGAACGTCGCCGGCAAGGAATTCGGCCACGAACAGCTCGGCAAGATTCTGGCGCTTCCCGAGTCTGACGCTGATGAATGTTTGCGCCAGGCCCTCAGCTCCGTGTGGGCTTGGCGTGGTCATGAGAACGAGCAGAAAGACGATATCACGCTCGTCATTGCCGAATACGCGGCAGCGCATGGGGAAGCAGTGATAGAAAAATAGTGGCTGACTTGACTTGAGTTGGGTTTCGATTTGTCGATTTGCGGCTTCGCCTAACGACTATATATTGTCAACAGACATTTAAGGAGAAGCAAAAATGACAGAAGAAAAAATACATACAAAACACCCGTTGGGCAAAAGCAATAAAAGCGTCCGAAAGCAAGAATACGAACTATTTAAGAAAGCTATCGTAGATGCTCTGTGCAAAAGGGAGATGACGCACACCGAGCTCGTCGAACAACTGCAAAAGGATTTGAGAGGCATGTTTTCAGGCAACGTAAGCTGGCACATCATGACGGTCAAGCTCGATTTGGAAGCCAGGAAAACAATAGAGCGAACAAGTTCCAAACCTCAAAAATATCGGCTGAGATAGTCAAGGAGCAAAAGCAGAAAAGGCGTCTTCAATGAAAGATCCAGATCACATCAGCGGTTCATGGGTTGGCTATGGAGCGGCGCTGTGGGCGCTGATCTTCGCCGCCTTCCATATTGTCTGGGCCACCGGCTGGTACATCGGCTTGGAGGAGGAGCCGGCGAGCACAGCCTTCGCCAAGAGATGGTTTCTCGTGTACGACCTTGTGGTTGCCGGTATGTGTGCGTTCGCAGTACCGGTGGCGTTGGCGCTTACCATGCCATGGGGACGTCGTCTCCCGCGACGACTGGTGGGCCTGTTTGCGTGGGGAGGGACCGGACTCTTGGTGTTGCGAGCCGGGGGCAGCTTAGTCCAACTGTTGTACATGGTGGCAACGGGGACGTTCGTTCCGCGACCGAGGGATCTATGGGAAGTATGGTTCTACGTCGGCGCAGTCTTGTTTGGAATGAGCACGTGGAGATTCTGGCGCATTCAAATAAGAGAGTCGACCGCCGCTTGACGAAATCGCGCGACCCTTCATTACAGCTTAAAAAACGGCGTAACCCAAAGGCCATACGTGCAAAAAAAACTTAACCAAGAAGGAGAAATAATCATGACCAAAGAACTTTGGATCAATCTGCCGGTGAAAGACGTCAACAAATCAAGGGAGTTTTTCACCAAACTGGGATTTACTTTGAATCCGCACTATGGCAACAGCGCTGAATCGGCGAGCTTCCTTGTCGGAGCTAAAAATATTGTCGTGATGCTTTTTGCGGAATCCGCTTTCAAAGGCTTTACACGCCACGAAATTGCCGATACAAAAAAAGGCGCCGAAGTGCTGCTTTCCATTGACGCAGAGAGCAGAGCAGAAGTGGACGAATTGGCGAAGAAGGCGGCAAAGGCCGGCGGCACGGTCTTCGGCGAACCCGCCGAACATCAGGGCTGGATGTACGGCTGCGGATTTACTGATCTCGACGGCCATCGGTGGAATGTGCTGTACATGGACATGAGCAAGATGCCGAAGGGATAAGAACTGGAAGAGTGATGGGCGAAAGGCGCGCCCCTCGCTCGTCGCCCTTCGCCTGTCAACCAATGCCTGTTATGCAGCGCGGCATTTTCAACGCTCGCACTAAAATGACCATTAGGAATCAAACATGAAGACAACAGCTTTTATCCTGACGATGCTCCTGTCGGGTGTCGTATCGGCGCAGCAAAAACCAACTACGGGCTATGCGCCGGTCAACGGACTCAAAATGTACTACGAAGTCCACGGGAGCGGCGAGCC
>JBOHQZ010001040.1:0-2591 GCA_050732275.1 bacterium | reverse complement strand
CCCAGCGAGTCACCGCCGGCATCGAAGAGGTAAGCTCTCCCCACATTATTGGCAATCCCGACAGCGAAAGCAGGGGCGCCAATGAGGACGTTGCTGCCGGCAACCGCGATCGCGAAGCCGAACTCGTCAGCGGTGGGCTCCGGATTTGAAAAAGTTGCCAGCAGACCGCCGGTGTCGCCATCAAAGAGGTAGACTTTGTTTTCCCCGGGAGCGCCGATGAGAAGGTCGTCGCCGAAAGCCGCGACCGCGGCGCCAAACAGAGCATTGGTGGCCGGGTTGGGACTGATGATGGTCAGCAGCGGCGTGCTGCTGGCAGCACCAAAAAGATAGGCCGCGCCGGAGCTGGTGAAGCCAAGCGTGTCGTCAAGGCTGGCGCCCACGAGAATTTTATCGCCAACAGCCGCCACGGCGTTGCCAAACCGGTCGTCAAGTTTCGGTGTGGGGTTGGGAAACGTTTGTTTCAATGTAAAGGTTTGCGCCAGCGCTGCCTCGGCCAACGCAACCAGTGCGAAGAGAACGGTAAAGGATAACTTTTGCATCACAACCTCCAGTGCAATTCTTGATAAATAGAATAAATTGGTTATTTAAAGAAAACTGCCGTTTTCCCCTTCGCTCTCACACAGGAAGCTCGAAGAGGTGTGTCGAGACGTATTGTTTTGAGGTGGTGATCACAGCCCAGTCCCCATCGCTCTCACAAAGAGAAGCTTGAAGGGCGCGTCAGGTGCATTGAGGTGAGGTAAAAAGCCAAGCTTTGTTGGAAGACGTTTCTATAGTACCAACCTTTCGGCCTGATGCGTAAAAAAATATGTCATGGAGTGCAAAACCGCCGGCGCCGCCATTTTGCACTCCATAGCACATTTTGAAAAACGCCTCTGCCTCTTATTTTGCCAAAATCAATTTTTTTGTCTCACTGAACTTCGGAGTGACCAGCCGGTAAAAATACATTCCGCTCGGCACTTTTTCGCCCCGATCATTCCGCGCATTCCAACGCACGGCCTGTTTGCCGGCGGCAAAATCGCCGTCGGCCAGCGTGCGAATCTCTTCGCCGAGGAGATTGAAAATTTTCACCACGACGTGGCTGGCTTCCGGCAGGGCGAAGCGAATCTCGGTTTCGGGGTTTCCCGCAACGCCGGATGTCCCTTCGCTCCGAAAGGGGTTGGGATAATTTTGCTCCAGGTCATACTCTATCACCTCGGTGGCGGCCAAGCATTCGCTTTCGTTTGATTCTTCCTTGCCGCCAACGTTCGCAGTAGAAATTTTTGCCAGGGGCGTCGAGCCACTGGAAGAATGATGCAGGCAAGTAACATTCCTTCGCACTTCGATTCCCTTGGCGGCAATGGCGCCTTTAAAAAAGACACTATCATACAGAATGACCGAGGCATTCGGGGCATTGATATTGCCGAAGACATTGGAGCTTTCATGGATATGCAGATTATCAGCACCCATGATGTTGATGGTTGCCAATCTGGGGCTGACTTCGACGGCTGGCGCAATGACGACTTTCATGTCTTCGGCAAAATGAAATTTTTGAACCAGGTTGATTGCCACCGGACCCGGGGATACATCCATGGAAAGTATGGCGGATTTCCCAAGCTCGAGTTTGTGAAAGAAATACTCACCACTGCTGCCATCGTGGCTCAATGACAAACTTCCGCCATCCCCGACCTTGACATCATGGTAAGATCCTGGCGCCAGGCTCAGGCTTCCACTCGCAGGAACCGTCACATTGGCAGCGCCATCGGTGAAAGAAAATGTCGGAAGAGGGTAAGGGGCAACCGTGGCATTGCTGGTGGCGGTTCCGGTGATCGTCGAGCTGCCATCGAGTGTCAGATTCTTTCCGGCAGTGACATTTCCATCGATGTTGTTGTTCTTTTTTATGGTGATGTCACCCACTGCGGTCAGATTTCCAGTATGGATGCTGGGATTGCCGTCGCGGAATTCGATCTTGTCATTGGAATGAATGTCGCCTGCGGAAACAAGCTGGTGATCGACCAATACTTTCGTTTGCGCCAGCAGGACAAAGGGATGTGGCAGAGAACATTCCACAATCACCGTCCGCATTATCGAAGCGCTGTTTCCACTCGCATCGGTGGCGGTGTAGGTGACGGCGTAGCTTCCCGGAACATTCGTGTCGACGCTGCCGCTGATGTCGGGAACTGCGGCAGGATCACATGCGTCATTTACCGTCGCATTCGGCTCGACATAGGTCGCCAGACATTCCACTGTCATCGGGTTCGCGCCATTCAATGTGATCACCGGCGGCGTCGTATCCACTACGTTGACGATCACTTCATCGGTGTCCGTGCCGCCTTTGCCGTCATCCACCGTCAGCTCGATGGTGTGGCTGCCATGACTGAGCGTGGCTGGCGCGGTGGGCTCGGTGGTCGGCCCGGCAATGATATTGCCATTTTCCCGCCAGGTGTAAGTGAGCAGATCATTGTTCGGATCACTCGAGCCGGAGCCATCCAGGGTCACCTGCGTACCCGCAGGCGAAGCGCATTCGACGGTTTGATCGTCGCCGGCATCCGCCACTGGCGGCGCGTTTGAAGAAAAGAGGTAAACTATGCCGGCGTTTGAGGCGCCAGTGTTGT
>JBOHQZ010001039.1:0-2596 GCA_050732275.1 bacterium | reverse complement strand
AGTGGCAGCCGGCCGAGTTGTATTGGCGGGTGGCGGAGAATTATCGCCGCTTGCAAACTTTTAAGGGCAACGGTCCGCTGACCATTGAGTCGCCGCAAATCCGGTTCAATACCTCCGCACAAATTCTTGCTATAAAGCCCGATTCTCTCTTCATCAAAGTCGAAGCCGGTCTGGGCGTCGATGTGGGATTTTTCTTTGTGGATCGCCGGCAATTCGCCAGCTTCTCGCCGCTGGATAATGTTTATTATTATGGCGAAACGGAGAAGATGCACGAGCTGATGTTCTTTCGCATGGAGTTGTCTTACGACGAGATGATGAGCGGGATACTCGGGGCCGCACTGCCGCCGTTCGATAGCAGTTTCACGATGGCGCGCGATGGCGACGAGTATCGCTTTGACGGAAAACGCCGGCAGCAATTGGCCGGCGCCACCTCGTCGGCGATGAGCACGAACGGCATTCACGCCAATTCCACCATCGCAGAGGAAGAGAAAGCGGAGTGGCGCGTAACATATTGGGTCAACGCCGACCGTGGTGTGGTGACGAAAGCCGAGCAGCGCTACGATGATGGCGCGCTATACGCGCGGCAGGAATTTAAGCGCTTTCGGCAGGTGCGAGGCATTTGGCTGCCCCAACTCATTCAAATGGAACGTCCGGGTGAACGCGAGCGTATGACGATTTTTTATAATCACGTCGAGGCCAACAAGAAAATCGCGCCGGCAGAATTTTCCATCCGCGCGCCGAAAAACGCCAAGCGCGTGCATCTTGCCGATCCGGACGATCTGCCCGAATTGAAAAAATCTTTGAAAGAGCAGCAATGAATCAAGAACCACCCTCAGAAAAAACGCCCGCCGACATCTCGCGGCCTCACGCGGGTGGGCATAACCGCCATCGCCGCCGGCGCTATCCGAGACGGCCACCTCGCGCGTTTGAACAAAAAGAGACGTCGCCGGAACATAAAGATGGCGGTGAAGTGATTGCCGCCGATAAAGCGAACGGCTCTCTGGCAAGCCCCATTCCGCCACGCCAAGTGGTCCCATCCAGCGGCATGAATCGTTCGAAAGCTTCCCCGGCGAGAGATGAAAACATGGGGCTTTCCGTCGTTATCCCGCTGTTCAACGAAGCGCCCTCGCTGTTGGAATTGCACGGCAAGTTGAGCCATGTGCTCAATCGCCTGCGCGTGCGCGCCGAGATCATTTTCGTGGACGACGGCTCGACCGATGACTCGTTTACGAAGCTGCGGCACTTGCAGCAGCGCGATCGCCGCATACGCGTGATTCAATTCCGCCGCAATTACGGCAAGTCTGCCGCGCTGGCCGCCGGATTTGCACGCGCGCAAGGCCGGCAGATCGTGACGATGGACGCCGACCTGCAAGACGATCCCGAGGAGATTCCGCATCTTTTGCACGAGCTTAACAAAGGTTACGATCTGATCTCCGGCTGGAAAAAACGTCGCCACGACAAATTCTCCAAACGTCTCGCTTCAAAAATTTTCAACACGGTGACGAGCTTGATGACCGGCGTGCGCTTGCACGACATCAATTGCGGCTTGAAAGCTTATCGCCGCGAGGTGACCGACAGCATTCACGTTTACGGCCAGTTGCACCGCTATCTGCCGGTGCTGGCGCAAAAAGAAGGCTTTCGCATCGGTGAGACGGAAGTGCGGCACCATCCGCGCAAATTCGGCAAGAGCAAATTCGGCCTATCGCGCTACACCAGCGGCTTTTTTGATTTGCTCACCGTGCTGTTTTTAACGCGCTACACGCGGCGCCCGCTGCACCTTTTTGGCATTGCCGGCCTCGTCTCGTTCGTGCTCGGTTTCGGCCTGAGCGCCTATCTGGCTTACGAGCGTTTGTTTGGCGGCCTCTATCTGACCAACAAGCCGGTGCTGTTTCTCGGCATTTTGCTGATCATTATCGGCGTGCAGATGATCTCGTTCGGTTTGTTGGGCGAGATGATTGCGGCGACGCAGAACCAGGCGCCGAATTATGGGATCAAAGCGGAACTGGGGGTTGAGAAGAGGGGATGAAGATAGTCGAGATTTTTCGAAAAAACCGTTAAAGGAATTGCCCAACGGATGAAAAGTGGCCAACGGATTTAAAAACATTATAAAATCCGTTGGCTGCTTTTATCCGTTGGTGTAACAAAAACGATGTTACATTCTGACCGGGGTGCGCTAGACTTGTACGCTAATCAACCGTCTTCGTCACCACCCATCGTTCTCGTCGGACCGGCTTATCCCCTGCGCGGTGGTATTGCGCAATATACCGATCAACTTTATTTGCATTTGAGCAAGCGGCATCCTGTCGAGGTTTTTACCTACGCGCGTTTGTTTCCTCAGCTTTTCTTTCCGGGCAAGACGCAATTCGACACGAGCAGCACGACCATCGGGGTGCCGAGCCGGCAAACATTGGATTCAATCGGGCCGTTGAGCTGGTGGCGCACGGCAGGGGCGATTGCGAAAAGCCAACCTCGCGCAGTTGTCGTTATGCACCAAATGCCCTTCTTCGCGCCGTGTTTGGGAACGCTGTTGCGACGTATTCGGCGACGATCTGCCGCGCGCCAAATTTTACTCTGCCACAATCTCATTCCCCACGAG
>JBOHQZ010001038.1:0-2604 GCA_050732275.1 bacterium | reverse complement strand
CGTACGAGGCGCTCACCAATCGTCTTATCGCAAGAAATTTGGTGCTGGGACCCGGCCAGGTGGATTCCGCTTCGTTTCGCGTCATGATTCGCACCGATATCGCCACCTGCACGGAATTGACGATATTTAATCGCGCCGGCATCTTCGACTCGCTCGAATTTGATTGCGATCTCACCAACAACACCAGCCGCGAGACGCGCCAGGTTTTGCCAACCGGCGACTTGCTGGCTGTCAGCCTGATCGCAGATCGCCGCGTCATCGTCGATACGCTCGGCTTGGTGAGCTTCACGCTCGCCTATCGCAACACCGGCAGCTTTGACGCGATGAACGTCGTGGTGATGGATTCGCTGCCGGCGGAGCTTGAGTTTATTTCGTCTGCACCCAATCCGAGCCGTTCATCAGGCGCCAATGTTTTCTTATGGGATATTGGCACGCTCGCGCGCGGCGACTCCGGCACGATTCTAATCAATGCTCGCGTGCGCCGCAGCGTGGCAACGTGTGATTCTCTCTTGCTGCGCAGCCGCGCCGGCATTTCTTCTTCACCGGCAGATTGCAATCCCGGCAACAACGCTGCGGCAACAACCGTGACATTCATCACCGACCCGGCGCAACAACGGCAGTTGGTCATGTTGCAGCCGGTTGATTTTAGCGATCAAAACGGCGACGGCTGCGCCGAGCCGGGAGAAATCATTACAGCACAATTGCGGTTTCGCAATATGAGCCTCGTTACCGCAACGCGAATTGACACTTCACAAATGCGAACGACGCTGGCGGCGATTCAAAGTTTCAGCTTTACTCCGTCCGCATTGGCGCCCGGCCAAGTCGGTATTGCCACGTTCCAATTGCGTGCCGGCCAAAGTGATCGTCTTGATAGTCTCATTATCGTTGGTCAAATTGCCGGCAGCGGTTTTTGCCCGCGCCCGCTGCAGGTCACCTATTGCTTCAAACCGCGCGCGCGCGTGGAGTTCACGGCGCCGGCCGGACGTGAGCCTGTCAGCATCAGTGATCGCAACGGCAATCGCAACGGGTGCGCGGATGACAATGGCGGCGAGTTGCTTGACGTGGTTGTTCTCTATCAAAATACGAGCCCAATTCCGGCGGATAGTGTTGAGGCAAAAGTCGTCCTGACGCCGCCGGGTTTTATGTTGCTCGGCAGCAACCGCAATGTCACGCGGAGCGGCGCTGCCGGTGACACGTTCAGGATTCGGGTATCGCTGGCGCCTGGTCAACTTGACAGCTTGGTTTTGCAAATCAGTTATTCCGATTTCAATGTGCAGCAGGTGAGTGTCGGCGTCACGGCTAAACTCGTCATATCAACGTTAGCCAGTGTCGGCCCGCAATCCGACGACATTTTGATTTGCCGTGATTGCTACGCGCGGCCCAACCCATTCATTCCGTCGCGGCATCTGGAAGCTGCTCAAAATATGCACGGCGTGCGCTTCGCGCCCAACGACGGCCAGGATGTGGAAATTTTTGACTTGCAGGGCAACAGCATCCGCAGCTTGCGAACCAATGAACGTTGGGATGGAAAAGACGGCAACGGTAGAGACTGCCTGGCCGGAGTTTATCTCTGGGTAATTAAAGGAACCGGAGGATGTCGCGGCACGATCGTCGTCGTGCGGTAAGTCAATTAATTCGGAGGCTATGATGTCGTGTCACCATAAAAAAGCCGCAGCCGGAAAAGGGTGTGAAAAATCTTCGGCAATTATTGTGAGCCTGTTGTTGCTGGCGAATGCCTCGGCCGCCCAAGAACGCTTCAGCGAAGGCGCGCGATCCGGGGGCATGGGCGGCGCTTACATGGGTGTCTCCGATGATGTCAACGGCATTTATTTCAACCCTTCCGGCGCGGTATATTCGCCGGACAGATGGATATTCGAATTCAGCGCAGAAAATCTTTTTAGCGCCGGACTGCTGCGGCCATTCGGCAATGATTTGATTAACGAAGGCACGGTGACATTCTCAAGCCTGGGATTCATTTACAATCATTTGGAAAAACCGAATCGAACCATCCCGATTCTCGCCATGACCGGCAAGGGGGCGGTTGCGCCAGGGACCAACGGACCACGAAAAATGCCGAGCAGCAACGTTTTTTCTGCCGGCTTTATGGGAAATTTTTTGAACACCGGGCTTCTGAACGAAATGGCGTTGCGCGCGTTTATAAGCAAAGGTTTCTTTGAAAACTACGAGCCAATTGCCAGCGTCAATCATCGCCCGCATGGACTGGTGTTGAGCGTGACCGGGAAACTTTGGGGCTATCAATATGATTCCGATATTGCCGAACGCGCGCAAGTGAACGCCGAAGTGGAACGCGAGGCGATCCGCGATTTCTTCACCCAAAACGGGCGCAGCCACTATAGCTTCGGCCTCGATTTAGGCGCCAGCGTCAATCCGTTCCCATGGGGTAGAGCTGGGTTGAGCTGGCTCAACGTGCTGCAACCGGATCTCGGCCTCGCGGCCGGTTCCAAATTCCCGCGCAGCTTGCGCGGCGGCGTCGCCGTTCTCGCCAAACCGGAATGGCAATGGCTCGTGGCGGCCGATTTGGAAAAGCAGCAGAACCTCGACGGGGTGAAATACTTCATCGGCAGCGAAAGCATGGTGCCGGGA
>JBOHQZ010001037.1:0-2608 GCA_050732275.1 bacterium | reverse complement strand
AGGAAAGGTTCTGCGCTTCGAGACGAGACAAGATAAAATCCCAAAGATGGCGAGGCTCGGGCTTTTTTGTTTCCGCCGGCACCCACCGAGCAAAATCGCGCAAGATCACGGTGATGGGCACGAGATCGGTTTCGTTCTTGAGCCAGCCGGAGAGACGCGCCAGCCAACCGGCCTGTGGCTCCAACTTCTGGCCAGCCAGGCAGAGCGCCAGATGATTCACAAAAGTGGATTTGCCGGAACCTGGATCGCCGAGAATAACCAGACGCCAGTTTTGGATCGTCGCTTCCAATACCCCGAGCGGGCGAGTTTTATGTTCATCAGCCGTGGCGCGTTGCCTCTTCTTCTCTTCTTTGCCAAGTGGCACCTGCGTTTTGGTGTCGAGATTAACATAGACTTGCGCCAGGTCGAGACGTTGCTGGCCGCCGGTAGGGTCGCTGGCGCCGATGTCTACGCCGCGCAAAGGCAGGTGACGGCAGGCAGAAACCAACACGCGGCAGTAAATCGCCAGCGCTTCATCGGGATCTTGAGCAACGGGGCCAACATAGACATCGCCATGCACGGTTCCGATGGCGGTTGCACCCGGTGCGGCAGCCACTGCGCCCGCGCCGTAAAAAATTACGGACGGAAGTTGATAAACCACAACCTGCCCGGCCCGGTTCTGCGCTCTGATGCTGCCATTTTGAACGGCGAGGGTCTCCATACGAGCTTGCCGGAGGGAATCTACGAGCTTGCGCATTTCTTCGCGAATATCGCCGAGCAAATGGGTCTGCGCCAAAAGTTGGTTAGTTTGAATCGTGCCCTGCAACTCGCGCTCATCGGTGGCGGCGATTAAAAACGTCGCTTCAAAGGCAGTGAGAGCTTGCTCGAAGCTCACGCCCGGCAACGTCGTGGCGTCAAAGCCGGCTGTTTCAAAAAGATAGAGCAGCTCGTCGCGCTTGAGAGAATCGCCTCGGAGCAAGGCGCCGAGTTCTCTGCCCACGTCTTCTTCCGCAAAGAGTTTGCGGAAAATCGTTTCGAGCTGGTCGCTCTCTTCCTTAGCGCCGGCGCTGGAAGCGGCGAGCAGCGCTGCCAATCCAATCTGCACGCAGCGCTCGACCGCTCGTTCTTTTTCCGTGCCAACGATGACATCGCGTAGCTTGCGGCCGATGCCTTTGAGCATCTCGGCCGTCAAACTGGCTGTCAATTCTGCTAAATAATTGGTGGTGAAATCACCCATAAGGGACTTCCCCTGGTTTTGTTGTTTGAACCGCCTCGTTTTTGTATCCGGATTGAGCAGATCGAGCGGAAAATATTTCCATCCGCTCAATCTGTTCAATCCGCTTACTTCTTTATGTCAATCTCTGTCTCACCACCTCATAACACACAATCGCCGCCGCGGTGGAGACGTTCAGCGAGTCAACCTTGCCGCGCATCGGAATGTTGTAGAGAAAATCACATTTCTTGCGCACGAGCTGGTGCAGGCCCAGCCCTTCGCCGCCGAGCACGAGGGCGAGCGGCATTTTCGCGTCCATGGCAAAAATCGGTTTTTCGCCGGACATGTCGCAGCCGACGATCCAAATATTTTCGCTTTTCAGTTGCTCGATGACGGCGTTAAGATTGGTTTCCTGGGCGATGGGAATATGAAAGGCGGCCCCAGCGGAGGTTTTAACCGCAGCGGCGGTGACTTCGGCGCAGCGGCGTTTGGTGATGACGACGCCGTGCATGCCGGCGCCGTCGGCGACGCGCAAAATCGCGCCGAGGTTGCGCGGGTCTTCCACGCCATCGAGCAGCAACAAGGCGGGCTTTTCATTCTTTTCGCGCGCGCGGTCGAGCAATTTTTCCCACGATGCGTAATTCACGCCCGGCATGACGGCGATGATGCCTTGGTGTTTATCCGTCTCCGCGAGACGATCCAGCTCCTGACGTGGCACGGTTTGCATGGGAATGCGCTGCTCCTCGGCGAGATGGATCAGCTCCATCAGCTCGGGGCCGCGGCTGCCCTGGGCGAGATAAATTTTTCGGACCGGCGCGCCGGATTGCAAGGCTTCTTTCACCGGGTGGCGGCCGTAGGTTTTGAGGTCGGGCATATTCAATTCATCAGGTTTTGAGTACCCAAAAAGATACTCGCTGAAAACTAAAGAAGCAAGCGCGAAAATGAAAACAAACAGATCGCTTCGGCAAAAAGCGCCTCGCGATGACGCACATTCCAACCCGTAGCGAGTATAGTTCGCGGACTATGGCCGCAGCCTTGCCTACGTTGAGGATGAGGTTCTGAAAACAATGAACCTCATCATCCAACCAGCTCATTCACACACTGCCACAACTCCCGCTTGCCCAGCGCGGTAATCGAAGAGTAAAACATCACCTCAACAATGGGCAAATGGCTGAGACTTGCGGTAATCTCGCGTTTCCGCTCCGCACGCTGTTTGTTGGAGAGCTTGTCGGCTTTGGTGGCGACCACCACGACACGCTGGCGCAACTCGGCGAGCCAGGCGAGCAATTCGAGATCGCTTTCGACCGGACCGTGGCGGCTGTCAATCAGCGAGACGACGCCGCAGAGCTGCTTGCTGGTTTGGAAATAGCTTTCGATGAGCCGGCGCCAATACTCGCGCTCGGTTTGGGAAACTTT
>JBOHQZ010001036.1:0-2609 GCA_050732275.1 bacterium | reverse complement strand
AACGGAAGGTTTTATTGTGAATGAAACGGCCGTCAAAACCATGGGATTGAAAGCGCCGGAGGAAGCGTTAGGCATGCGGCTGCAACGCGGCGACGACCGCAAAGGCCCGATTCTCGGCGTGATAAAAAATTTCAATTTCACCTCGCTGCACCGCGAAGTTGAGCCGTTGGTCATGATTTATGATCCGAAGCAAATTTTGTCCATCACAATCCGTATTCGTCCGGAGGAGGTCGCCGGCACGTTGACCTCTCTGGAACAAACGTGGAATCGTCTTTCACCGGCCTGGCCTTTTGAATACTTTTTTTTGGACGAAAGCCTCGATGCGTTGTATCGCGCCGACGAAAAAGTCGGGCAAATTTTTGGCAGCTTTGCCGCGCTCGCCGTTTCGATTGCCTGTCTCGGCTTGTTGGGCTTGGCAGCGTTTACCGCCGAGCGCCGCACCAAAGAGATTGGCATCCGGAAGGTTTTGGGTGCGTCAGTGTCCGGTGTCGTCGCGCTGTTGTCAAAGGAATTTTTGCAGCTCGTGCTGTTGGCCAATCTGATGGCGTGGCCGGTCGCCTATTTTGCCACGAAAAAATGGCTCGAAGATTTTGCCTATCGCATGGATCTCGGCATCACAACGTTCTTGCTGGCCGCCGCAACCGCTCTGCTGATCGCTTTTGTGACGGTCAGCCTGCAAGCCATCAAAGCCGCCATGACGAATCCAATTGAGGCATTACGGTATGAATAATAAAACGTAATTCGTAATGCGTAACCTTACGTTTTACGCTTTACGTTTTAAGATTTACGTTTTACCGAAGGAGACCATGATGTTTAAAAATTACCTCAAACTCGCTTACCGCCATTTTCGCAAGCACAAAGCGTATTCATTCATCAATGTTTTCGGGCTGGCGCTCGGCATGGCTTGCTGCATTTTGATGCTGCTGTACGTGCAGGACGAGCTGAGTTATGATAAATTTCATCAGAACGCCGAGCGCATTTTTCGCGTCGTCTGCGAAGAAAAAAACGAAGGCCAAATCCGGCGTTTGGCCAGCACCTACGCGCCACTGGCGCCGCCACTGCTCGCCGAGTTTCCCGAGATCGAGCGAGTAGTGCGGCTCTTTCCTTATAATGCCACCGTGGCGTTGGGAGCGGAAAAACGATTTCAAGAAAATCGGTTTTTTTTCACGGACTCCACGGTTTTCGAGGTTTTTTCATTTGCCTTTTTGCAAGGCGATCCTCGCACCGCGCTGGCTGAGCCGAATGCCATGGTTGTCACCGCGGCTACGGCGCAGAAATATTTCGGCGACGAAAATCCGCTGGGAAAAATTTTGGCCGTCGAGCAACATGATTTCAAAATCACCGGCGTGCTGAAAAATGTGCCGCAAAATTCACACTTCGATTTCGATTTTCTTGCCAACATTAAAGGCGTCAACACGGTCATGGGGACGTGGGTTTTGCAGCGCGGCTGGTATTGGCCGCCGATGTATACGTATGCCATGCTTCCCTCGACGGCTGCAGCGCCGGCGATCGAAAGCCGTCTGCCGGAGTTCGTTCGCAAGCATTTGCCGCAGAACCTTGCCGCACGCCAAACCATGCGCCTGCAGCCGCTGACCGACATTCATCTCCATTCCGATTTGGAAAGCGAAATCGCGCCGACGAGCAACATCGCTTATGTTTACATTTTCTCCGCGATAGCGGCATTCATCTTGCTCATCGCCTGCATCAATTTCATGAACCTGGCCACGGCCCGCTCGGCCAATCGCGCCAGAGAAGTGGGCTTGCGCAAAGTTGTGGGCGCGCAAAAGCCGCAATTAATGAAACAGTTTTTGGGCGAATCGTTTTTCTACGCCGTGCTTGCTTTATTGCTGGCGCTCACCCTCGTCGAGTTGTTTCTACCGGTTTTTAACACACTCGTTGGCAAGCAAGTCGAGATGCGCTATGCCGGCAACTGGGTTGTGTTGGTCGGCTTACTCGCTTTGACATTGATCGTGGGAATGATGGCAGGAAGCTATCCGGCTTTTTTTCTCGCCAGCTTTCGCCCGCTGCAAGTTTTGCAGGGAAAAATTCTGACCGGCAGCGGCAGCCGCTTGCAGTTGCGGATTCGCGCCATTCTCGTCGTGGCGCAATTCATCATCTCCATCAGCTTGATCGCCGTGACGATGATCGTCCATACGCAGTTACGTTTCATTCAGGACAAGCGCCTCGGCTTTGACAAAGAGCGCCTCGTCGTCATTTCGATTCGCGACGAGGCAGTGCAGAATAACTTTGCCGCAGTCAAGAACAACCTGCTCGCGCAAACCGGTGTCGCCCAAGTGTCGGCGATCTCGAATTTCCCCTGGGCGCAGGGCTATTATGATTTCTTCATCCACGCCGAGGGGATGAGTCCAGAGACGAAGCTGAACATGCCGACTCTGCTTGTGGAACAGGATTTTATTCGTGCATTGGATATGCAGATTATCGCAGGCCGAGATTTTGCGAAGGAGCACTCGACCGACGCGCAGGAAGCTTTTATTCTCAACGAGGCTGCGGTCAAAAAGCTGGGTTGGAAATCGGCCATCGACAAAAAGCTCAAGATGGAAAGCGTTGCCGCCGGCAAGCCGCGTGAGGGCAGAGTCATCGGTGTGGTG
>JBOHQZ010001035.1:0-2611 GCA_050732275.1 bacterium | reverse complement strand
GGCTTTCAACGATCTTGCGGCCCTCGTTGGCGACCTTCACCAGCATCAGCGCATCGTCATGAACGCGCGCTTCCCGAATCGCCGGATATTCCCTCGACAGTTGAGCAAGAACTCGATTAATTCTCTCCCCCTCGCCCTTCGCTCTGCGCTCTTCGCTTTTCGCCTTCACCGTTGCATCGACGATCATCTTGCTGCCAAGATTCATTTTGAAAGAAGTGAAATCCAGCGTGTCCAGCGGTACTTTTGGGATCATCACAAAATCGTAATGCGGATCAAAATTCTCTTTGATCGCGCGCAATACGGCGCGCCAGTCGCGAACATTGACGTGATCTGAAACGAGAATGATGCACTTGGTGAGTGAGAGTTGATCGGTGCCCATCAAACCAAGCGCGGATTTCATCGCTTCCTTTTCATAACGCTGCTCGACCGAGACGACGAGCAAGTTGTGAAATCCGGCTTCGTAATACGCCCACACGCTTTTAATCTCTTTGTGAA
Organism: bacterium; assembly: GCA_050732275.1. Taxonomy (GTDB): domain Bacteria; phylum Zhuqueibacterota; class Zhuqueibacteria; order Zhuqueibacterales; family Zhuqueibacteraceae; genus Zhuqueibacter. The sequence goes on along the minus strand of JBOHQZ010001035.1, from coordinate 2,116 downwards.
TCAAACGCGCGAGCGGCCCGAGAATCTGCTGCGTCGCGTCGCCGATGAATTTGTCTTCCATCGGCGGCTTGCCCACGACGGTAGCGGGATAGATTGCGTCGCGACGATGGGTAATTTTTTTGATTTGAAAAACTGGAAAATCCGCGGCGTGTGAATAATGGCCAAAATGATCGCCAAATTGCCCTTCGAGGCGCGTTTCGTTCAGCGGCACTGTGCCCTCGAGAATGAACTCGGCGTTGGCGGGCACGGCAATTTGAATGGATTTGCCGCGCGCCATTGGCACCGGCTTGCCGCGCAAAAATCCGGCAAACATCACCTCGTCGATGCCTTCGGGCAATGCGGCGACGGTTGCGAGCAGCAACGCGGGATCAGTGCCCAGTGCAACTGCCACTGCAAACTCGCGGCTGAGTTTTTGTGCTTGATAATAATGAAACCCGCCGCCCTTTTGAATTTGCCAGTGCATGCCGGTCGAACGCTCGTCGTAAACCTGCATGCGATAGATGCCGACGTTGCGCTTGCCGTCGCGCGGATCATACGTGAAAACCTGTCCGAGCGTGATGAAGCGCCCACCATCTTCCGGCCAGCATTTTTGAATCGGCAACAGCGCGAGATTCGGCTCTTCCACTATTTCTTGCGACATGGCGCGCCCACTTCGCTTCGGTCGCGCCGCAAGTAACCGTTTCACCATCGGCCAGTGATCAAAGATCAGTTTAGGCTTCGGCGGCATAGCGGATTCGACGAAATTGATCAACTCTTCGCCCAGTTGATCAGGATGCTTGCCGAGCGCCAATTCGATCCGCCGCTCGCTCGCTAACAAATTAATCGCCAACGGAAATTTTGCGCCTTTCACATTTTCAAAGAGCAACGCCGGCCGCTTCTCCAGCAACGCGCGCACCGCGATCTCGGTGACTTCTAATTCCGGATCGACTTCGGCCTTGACGCGATGCAACTCGCCGAGAGATTCGAGGTAACGGGCGAAATCGCCGAGGGTTACAAATTTCATTAAGTTCTGTTTCTCTATCTGGATGATTGGATCGATGGATTGATGAAACACTGCCTCAACTATCCACAATCCAATAATGCGTCAACATCACCCAACGTGGACGAGCCACAACCAAACAGGAAAAAAACTTTATCCGCCGAACTTCACCGAAATCACCGAGTGTCGCCGAAAAAATCTTTTCGGCGAATCTCGGTGTCTTCGGCGGAAAATTTATTTGCTTTTTTGCAAAGATTTTAATGCGCTACTCAAACTGTCTTTAAATATTGATGAACAAACGACACCGCCACGGCGCCTTCACCAACTGCCGAGGCGACGCGTTTGATCGAGCCGTGCCGCACGTCGCCGGCCGCAAAGATACCCGGCACGCTGGTCTCGAGCAAGAAAGGATCGCGTTGCAATTTCCAACCTTTGGGACGGCGGCCATCTTGCATCAGGTTTGGGCCGGTTAAAATAAAACCGGCGCTGTCACGCTCGACCACATCCGCCACCAAATCCGTGTGCGCCGCCGCGCCGATGAAGATGAACAGCGCAGCCGCCGGCAGCGTTTGGGTTTCTCCGCTCTGGTTGTTGCGCAGCACGATTTCTTCGAGCCGATCATTGCCTTTGACTTCGGCCACTTCGGTGTGTACCAACACTTCGATATTTTTCGTCGCCGCAATTTGATCGATCAAATATTTCGACATCGTCGCTTCCAAACCGCTGCCGCGCACGAGCATGGTGACTTTGCTAGCGTAGCGCGAGAAAAACATCGCGCCTTGACCGGCGGAGTTGGCGCCGCCGACGACAAAAACCGGCTGGCCGGTGTAATGCGCGGCTTCAGTCAACGCCGCGCCATAATACACCCCGGCTCCCGTGACCGCCTCGATTCCCGGCACGTTGAGCTTGCGAACCGACACGCCAGTCGAGATTAGCAACGCGTGACAACTTAATTCCGTCCCATCCGTCAAGGTGACGAAGCGATACAGATCGTTGACCCGCACACTGCCCACGGCTTGCGTGGTCAAAATTTCTGCGCCGAGGCGTCTCGCCTGCGCCGTAGCGCGCCGAGCCAACTCAGCGCCACTCAATCCATTCGGAAAGCCCAAATAGTTCTCAATACGAGAGCTCGTGCCC
>JBOHQZ010001034.1:0-2613 GCA_050732275.1 bacterium | reverse complement strand
TTTTTATCCTAACAATCGCTGTTGCCAATGCTTTCGATGATTTAGGCAATTAGCTCAAGAACACAAGGTGCCTTATGAAAAGCAAGAATCTCGTTTTAATTTTCGCCGCCACTTTATCGGGATGTGCCTTACGCCCGTTGGTTAAACCGGAATCATTGGAACAAAAGCTCGTCAAGCCAAGACCGGAGCGGGCTACTACTGATATTGAACGCGCCGCGGTTGGACGGCCAACGGTGATTGAACCGGTGAGTGGCGAGAAGTCATTGGGCAATTCCGTTGACAACCCAGGTTCGTGCATAAAAAGAGCGGTGGCGGCGCCGGAGATTATTCCCATCTCTGAAGATGGCAGTATCGTGCTCATCAAAGATCGCCACTACAGTGATGAAGAGTTTGCCATCGGCGTGGTGGCGGGCAATGTGGTCTTCGTCATTCCGGTTTTCAGCGCTTGGTCCGGTATGCTGCCGGGATTCGGGCCGATGATCATAACGGACGGCCCGGCGCCATCGCGTCACACAACTTTTTAATTCAATGAATTGCAAAATTCAAAAAACTCCAATGATCAACTAAACTCAAAAGGAGGTATGTGATGAAATTTGCGAAATTGTTTCTGGCCGGTGCGCTCAGCCTTTTGCTCAATGCCAACCTGGCGTCAGCACAAACGATCAACTGGCAGCAGACCAGCGGCCCGTTCGGCGGGACGATCGAGGTTCTGGCCATCAATAAGTTGAGCGGCCACATTTTTGGTGTGCTTGGCGGCGAGGGTATTTTTCGCTCTGCGGATGGCGGCGACAGTTGGACGGCGGTTAATGTGGGGCTGACCGACAAATCGGTTCGAGCATTGGCCAGCAATACCAACGGAGAGATTTTTGCCGGCACTTCTCGTCAAGGAATTTTTCGTTCTGCAGATAACGGCAACAGTTGGACACAAGTGAATAACGGTTTGCCGAACACAAGTATTTCTTCATTGGTGATCAATTCGCAAACCGGCGAGATTTTGGCGGGAAGTTTGGGCGCCGTGTTTCGCTCCAATGATCGCGGCGGCAGTTGGACAAAATTAGCCAACGGCTTGCCGGACACGAGCGTGGTGATTGCGCTCGCCGTCAACTCTGCTTCCGGCCTTTTGGTTGCGGGCACCACGAAGAACGGCATTTTTCGCTCCGTCGACCGGGGTGAAAACTGGAGTCCGGTGAACACAGGTTTGGGCAGCAAAAATATAAGCGCATTGGCGATCCATGTTAACGGTGATATTTTCGCCGGGACAATCGATACTGTCGCTGCCAATCAAGGCATTTTTCGCTCTGTCGACAACGGTGAAAATTGGATGCGAGTTGTGCAAACTTCATCCGCCGTCCAGGTTTTCGCCAGCAATGCGAGCGGGCACATTTTTGCAGCGGCGGAAGGCGAGGGCGTTTACCGCAATACGATTACGGGCGGCGATTGGGAACGCCTCAGAAACGGTTTTTTAAATCTTTCAGTACGAGCGCTCGCGATTAATTCCAACAACCAGCTTTTTGCCGGGACACTCGATTTTGGGGTATTTCGTTCCATGAACGACGGCATGAGCTGGACACCCGCCTATAACAAAGGGTTGAGGTATCTGCAAATTCTGTCGCTGGCCGTCAATCAAACGACGGGACATATTTTTGCCGGCGCGAACGACGGAGCGGTTTTTCGCTCGACCGACAAGGGCGGCAATTGGAAATTGGTTGCCGTTTTGGATATCTTCGTGTATCTCGGCAGCATACCCGTCTATTCCAATCTCAATGCGCTCGCCATTGATTCTAACGGATATGTTTTCGCGGCGACCGGCTTTATTTCCCCCACGGGCGCGGAAGGTGATATTTTCCGCTCGACTGACAACGGCGATACCTGGCAGCGCGTCAGCTCGATCAATGACGCCGTTTACTCTCTGATCATTCATCCGAACGGCGACATGTATGCCGGCACCGGCTTCAACGAGTTTTGCGGGTTTGGTTTCTGTGATTACGGCGATATTTACCGCTCAACAAATCAAGGCGCGAGCTGGAGCAAGTTCGCTTCCAAACTGGATGATTATACCCATGCCCTGGCCGTTCATCCCACCGGCCGTGTCTATGCGGGAACTCGTGAAGGCATTTACTTTCGCAACAATAGCGGAATTTGGAACAAACTCTACGAGGCGGATGTCCGATCGCTGGCGGTCAATCAAAACACCGGACATATTTTTGCCGGCGCTTCCGGCGGAATCTATCGCTCCACTGATGGCCTCGATTGGACGTTGATCAAACCCCAGTCCGGCAATTTTACCTGGGCACTGACAATCGACGCGCGAGGAAATATCTGGGCCGGAACGGAGAAAAGCGGCGTGCTGTCCTCCATCGACGGCGGCAATACGTGGGTGCCCGCCAATACCGGGCTAACCGATATGAACGTGCGCGCGCTCGCCATCGATTATTCGACCGTTCAAATGGTTGCCGGGACGAATGGCAGAGGCGTATTCGCCTCCGAATTAAAAACGGATGTGGCTGAAAATGAACGCACCGGTGCAACGCTTTTGTCATTTGCGCTCGAGCAGAATTATCCCAACCCCTTCAATCCATCGACGACGATCAAGTACGATTTGGCGCAACCGGT
>JBOHQZ010001033.1:0-2616 GCA_050732275.1 bacterium | reverse complement strand
TTTCTGCATCGTGTTCTCTTGGCCACCCGAGAGAGTGAATCTCGGCAAAAACTTGCCATAGCTCCCGGAATACGTCGCCTCCGCTTTCGTCAACTCACTTTTGGTCAACCGCAGGGCAATATTCTTGCTGAGCGTGATACGGATGCAATCGTCTAGTGTGAGCGGATCTTTCGTCACTTTACCGATCTCAGCTTCGCTGAATGGCGTGTATTGAAATACAGCGTTGCCGACTCCTTTACTATCAAGATTGCCGGCAATATTCGCCGCGTTTTCCGAATCTGTCACCATTGCGGTGGCGGAATCCACCTTCATTACGGTCATCGAATCAGAGCCGTTTTTACCCGGCGCTACACCGGTAAGATGTAAAACTTCTCGCGTTATCGCTTCTTCTGCAAGTTTCGGCGTAGCAGACGAATCGTTCTTATCGGACTGGTTGCGAGTTCCGCTACAGGCAGAGATGCAAGCAAACGCTGCAAGAGCAAAGAGCCATGACAACCCTGGCCTGCCTAGAGCCCTTGGCAGGGCAGGCTTGTTTGCCAAGTCGTTCATCGCTGTATTGTGCTGCTTTGCCATAAAACTTCCTTTCCCAAAAAAAATTAGCAACTGTTCAGGTAACCGCTCGGACGCTTCGCACATCATTAGGCGTCCGAACGGTGATAGTTAAAAAATTATTTGATCGCCGATTTGAGCCGGGTTTTGTCAATGATGTGGAACGTGATGCCCATGAGTGTGACCGTGCGATTGGAAACGTCGACTTTCTCCACTTTACCATCGACTTCGACCTGGTTCTCCAAAGTGGGATCGGCAGTCAATTCTGTCGAGATATCCTCAATCTCAACGGCCAAGAAAGTGTAATCCTTTAGATAGGTTCCATCAATTTCCAAAAACATGCCGGGTTTAAGATCGGCAAAGCTTTTAAACGTGGGGTTGGTCTTGCTCTCAAATTCGGTTTCCATCTGCGTTTTGACGAGCAGGCGTAGCAGTTTGAGCTCTTTTTTTGCCGGATTGGTGTTGCGAGCGACCGTCGTTATACTCCACTTGTTCTCAGGAATGTCGCCGGTAAGTATCCTGGCTTCCGTACACATAACGGAAAAACCCTTCTGGATGACGCCCTCTAAGTGCATCCATTGACCAGGCTTCATGGCCGCGAGAATCTCCACCGCGCTCATTTGTGCTCTGTTCTGGGCCCGGGCGGAGCTTGTGGTGATCAACAACAACGCGGCCAGTAAAGCCGTGAAAACATAAAGACATGACTTCATCATGAATCTCCTTCTTTTAATTAATTGGCTCAAATTCCACTTTCATTCAAACCTGCCTCACACAGGAGATTATATATAAGTCATTTGATTCCATTGTCATGATCTAGTTAAAGCATTGTAAAAATCAGGTAAAATACCAGCCCTGCCGGCTATCCCTTGAGCACGGCTACCGGCCGTAAGCGCACAACCGGCTTGGCTAACGATAAGACCAGCATCGCTCGAACGACCTGCGAAATATCTTTAAACGACCCAGGCGCCTGTTCGGCAATGTTGTCACAACGGTAACGATACAGCCGGATGTTTTTGTCGCGCATCTCGTTTTCCACCTGCCGTTCCGTGAAATGCGCCAGCGCCTCGGGCTTGTCCATGACGCGGCCTGCACCATGGTTGACTGAGTAAAAGGTCTCAACCGTTCTTTCGTCAGCCACACCAACATAAGAAGAGTGTCCCATCGAACCTGGAATCGGCAGCGGCTGGCCGGTTTTGGCGAACACCGGATGCGCTGCTAATTTTGAGGGCGGTAACGCGCGGCTGGCGCCGTGGCGATGCACCCAAAGCTTTTCGGCATTTGTGGCGTCGGAGGTGCCATTCCATGGCTCAAGCTGGAGGCTGACGTGGGAGCAGTCATAAAGCAACGGCAGCGCCAGCCTTTCATCGCGAAGCGCCTGACGCACCGCCGCCCGCAATTTTTCAGTAATGGCAATCCGATTGGCAAAGCCAAAATTGGAGACCGCCGATACCGCGCGCGTATAACTGATACCCTCTTCCGAATCCGCCGGCATCGACCAAAGGCCTCCGCCATTCTTCGCTGCTTGCGGCGGCAAGAAACGATTTTCTAAGATTTCCAGATAAGCCTTCATCATCTTGCTGCCGAGATTGCGTGAGCCGGTGTGGAGCATGAAAAAAGCCTTGCCAGGAGATAATCCCAGCAAGTTCGCGGCCTCACGATCGAGCACCTCGACGATTTCCTGCAGCTCCAGGAAGTGATTGCCGTCGCCGAGGGTGCCGAAGCATCGCCGGCCTTTGCTGATTGCCTTCTGCGGCACGCTGGCCAGGATCGCTTCGGCATCTTCCGTGTCCGTCGGCATCGTGGCGCGATTTTCAATACAATTCAGCTCTTCATCAGCCAGGCTGAATTTTTTCCGGCACCATCCGCCGCCGTGCACGAGAATTTCGGCGACTTCCTCTTTGCTAATGACCTCCTGCTCATGCTCCAAAACCGGAATCGTGCGTATCAGTTCGCCAAAAAGCGTATCGAGCACGGAAGCGGTTAAATCGCGCACCTCGATATCGGTGCGGATCATGCGCATGCCGCAGCAGATACCGGTGTCCACGGCGCGCGGCACAATAGTATTCT
>JBOHQZ010001032.1:0-2620 GCA_050732275.1 bacterium | reverse complement strand
GGCTCGTCCTATATGTTATCTTATTCATAAGTGATTCCAAAAGATGTTTACAACCTGTCTGTAATTCTTTTTGTTATTATTGTCTTGTTGTTGCTCCTTGTTCTTGCCCGTCCAGCACGAACGAAGATGAGAGCAAGCCATGGAAGCCAACAACATCTCCGCCGCGGGCGAGAAAATCTGCCCGCTCTGTCAGCAGCAGTTTACACCACATCCCAAGGTCAAGGATCGACAACGGGTTTGTCGGCGTGAGCGCTGTCAACAGCGTCGCCAACAACTCAATCAACAGGCGTGGTTGGCGAAGAATCCGGCGAATTATCAAGTGTGGTATCAGGATTACGGCCAGGCGTGGCGGCAACAAAATCCCGATTACCTGAAACAGTACCGTCAGCAAAGGCGGCTGAAATCATGCCCAGCGACAATCGCATCAGGGTTTGTCGAGGCTCGGCAGCCGCCGAATGGCGCCGAAAAAAAAGAGCAATTAAACTTAATCCAAACAGCCACTAACCATTCAACAACCACTGAAAAAAAAGAGCAATTAAGCCCCAGTTTTTATTTACTTAAAGCCCAAGCGCTGGAGCTTTGGCCGCTCGACGGTGAAAAAAAAGAGCAGTTAGCTTCCTGTTTTGCTTAAAATTAACCGCGCGTGAAAAAAAAGAGCAGATGGACTTTTTCCCTCGGCGTTTTTATCTTGTGTCGAGCACTAACGCTAAGGAGAAAATGCCATGCGCCAATCCAATCCCATTGTTCCTGATCGCCGCCGCAACATTCGCCAATGCACATTCGGCTGGATCGATCATGACTTCTTGCACCGCGGCTTTCTGGGCCGGCTTGCACAAGAAGAGTTGTTGCTGTATTATTTTCTCATCACCGTCGCCGATCGCAACGGCGTGAGCTTTTATGATTACGAACGCATTTGCCAATTGCTCAAGATGGAAGTTGATGATTATGTTCGCGCGCGCAATCGTCTGTGTGAGCGCTCGTTGATCGCTTATCACGAGGGGGTGTTTCAGGTGCTCGCGCTGCCCCAAGAGCCGCGGGTTGGCGCCCCCACACCTGTGGACAAGCGTCAGTCCAACGGTGCGTTTCAGACCCTCCAAGAGGTTTTCAGCGTGCTCCGTCGCGAACATTGAAAAACTCCTCTGTGAGAACAGAAAGTTGAGGGCCCGGCTCGTCCCGTGGCTCGACCACCAAACGCGGAGCGCCCCGGCTTTCTGATGAAGAAACCAAAAACTTCCATAGTGAGTTGCCTCGCGACCGTGAAGGCCAATATAGGAATAAGTCGGTTTCTTTCTCTTGCAGAGATCGGCATTGAACCACAGTGGTTTCCACCTTCAGCACAAGGAGGTTGCACATGTATTTTGTCGGAATTGATTGGGCCGATCAGAAACACAACGTGACCATTGTCGACGCCGCCGGCGCCACCATCGTCAACAATCTCATTATCGCGAAAAATCCTCACGGCTTCGAGCAACTTCTCGATCAGCTCCGCGGCCTGAGCCAAGAGGCGGCCGACTTCAAAATCGGGATCGAAACACCCCACAATCTGTTGGTCGATTATCTGATTGACTTCGACTATGCGGTGTATGCAATGTTTCCGGGTTCGATGAAAAGCTTTCGCAAACGCTATCGCGCCAGCAGTGCTCGCGATGATGAATTTGATGCGTTCGTCGTGGCTGATGTGTTACGAACAGATAAACGCTGTTGGCGTCACATTGATTTTGGCTCGGAGCTGGTCCGTGAAATTCGTCTCTACGCCTGGCATCACCATCAGATGGTCGCAGACCACGTCGCGTTAAACAACAGCCTGCGCGCCACGCTCAAAGAATACTATCCGGAGTATCTGGAATTTTTTGCCGATGTGACGTGCGCCAACGCCTTAGCCTTTCTATGTGCTTATCCGGATTTCGAGGCGGCCGCGGCGCTCACGCCTGAGCAATTAGCAAATTTTTTCAAAGAACATAAACTGCGTAACCACAAGACCGTCAACAAAATTTATGAACGTCTACACCAACCGCCGCTGAAGGCGCCCGCCGCCGTGATCCGCGTCAAAAAAATTAAAGCGGTCTCGTGTGCCAAAAGACTGCTGGCGCTGGCAACGGATATCGAATCCTACACCAGACAACTGACGGAACTGGTGGCGCGCCATCCGGATAGCAAAATTTTTTTGAGTTATCCGGGGGTGGCTTCTGTGACCGCCGCACGCTTGTTGGCGCTCTTTGGCGATAATCGCGCGCTTTATGCGGATGTCAGCGAGCTGCAGGCCTTGACGGGAACTTGTCCGGTCACGGCGAAAAGCGGCAAAAATTTTTACGCCGTTTACTTTCGCCGCGCCTGCAACAAATTCTACCGCGACAGCATGCACCATTTGGCCTTCAGTTCACTCAAAGAAGCGGCATGGGCGAAAGCCTATTATCAACGCCACAAAAGCATGGGAAAAAAGCACAGCCACGCGCTGCGTTGCTTGGCCAACCTGCATTTGCGTCTGTTGTTCGCAATGTGGAAGACCCGGATCAGTTACGATGAAAATCTCTTCCTCGCGCAGCGAGCCAGACATCTCATCGTGAATCAAAAATTTTAAAAAAAGTCAATTTTTAACTTGACATAGTGAGTCCGCGTTGTG
>JBOHQZ010001031.1:0-2623 GCA_050732275.1 bacterium | reverse complement strand
CCCAAGAACACTGTTAGAAACACCGGATTGATAACGGCAACGTTAATGGATTGCATGGCGGCAATGCCTTCCGACGGAGGGAGCCGGCTGAGGGCTTTCATCACGAAGGCTGAAAAGGCAAAAAAGACTCCGGCGATCAGTCCGCAGCCGAGCGCCGCGAAAAGCGTCAAGACGAAAAGAAGGGCGTCAACAGTTGCCATAAATTTCCGGCGATTCGATTTATTTCTCGAAAGAGGCCGAACGGCCGGGGTCTTGATAGAGGCCGATCACATTTCCAGCCGGATCGCTGAACCTCGCAGTAATTTCGGGCGCGTCCGCACCGATAGGCTGGACGATCTTTCCGTCGTTCGCGATCACGGCATCAACGGTCGCGGCGACGCTGTCAACCATGATATAAATTAACAGACCAGGCTCCGTCGCTGGTTTCCGGCCGGCTACCCATGTGCCGCTCACTTCGTTCACCGTGTCGTCAAAGGCAAGATGGCCGTCGCCGCGCCGCCTGATTTGCCAACCGAAAACCTCTTGGTAAAAGGATGCCGAGCGTTCGATGTCGAGAGCCGGAATCTCGAGGTAGCACACTTTGCCGTTTGCCAGAGTGGGAGGCCCGTTCAGATTTTTTTTTGCCATCGTGATTTCTCCTGTCATATTATTATTTCGAGTATCGGCGAACGACGAGTGCGATGGGCAGCCCAACACAGAACATGAGAATCAATAAGGAAGTGGCGACGTTAGCAAGCGCGTGTGAAGTTTTAAAAGTAACTGCGGAGAGCGGCAGCACGATAAGATTCATAACCAGGTAAACGGGGATGCCGTAAGCCAGACCGCAAACAATGGGCTGATCGACCAGCACCTTGAGTTTGCGGCTCGCGGCATAGTAAATTGCGGTTGCCGTCGTCGCGATGAAGAAATGCAGCATGAGGCCGAGAGCGGCGGTTGAGAAACCACCCTTGAAGGCGTCTGCGCCAAGCAGTCCGCTGGCAATTGCCTGCAGGACGCGCGTTGGGCTTCCGCCTCGTAAGCCGCTGTTGACAAAAGCCGCCAGAATGTCCAGGGTTCCGGCGATCAAACCGCCCCAAAAGATTGCCCGATAAGCCCTGGGCTTTTCCAGTGAAAGTGCTAGGGAATCGATGCTCATAAAAGCTCCTCATGGAAGGTAATCAATTTGTTATTTATTTTGAAATCGCTGGGTTCATACGCTGTTCTGATTTTGTCAACTTAACCGCGATACGCGCTAAGAATCCGCGTGATCAAGCATACCACAGCAAGCCCGAAGGGAAACGCCGGGGTGCCGATTCCCTTAACATCACCCACGCGCACATGCGCGATGATTGCACCGAGAAAGTAGAGCACCAACCCGCCAGCGCCTGCTAATCCAACGGGCGCCACTACGATGCCCAGCAGCAGTCCGGCCGCGCCCGCGAACTCGCAAGCCGCGAGCCATGGGAACCACTTCATGGGCACTCGGACGACACCGTTGATCACCTTCACCACGTGCGGAGCGTGTCGCAGCTTGGCGACGCCCGAGATGACAGCCACCACCGACAACAGAATCGCGACCACGAGATATGCGATGAACATGTCAGCCCTTTTTTATTTCGGTTCAAATCCAAGAAGAGACATTCACGATTTGATTGCGTTGCAAAAATTTTGCAGCCTTCACGGCATCAACAGCGCATCGACGCCGGCCTCGATGGCCGGATGCGCGCAGACGAACATCAACGCGAGACGATGATCTGGAATTTCCGCGTCAGCCACTGCGGCATCCAACCCTTCAGCGAGAAGCAGTAACTGTTAGGGATTGGTTTCAAATATAGTTTCCGGTCACGTTCTCCATTTTCCGTCCTCCTCGATACTTTCGCGAACACGGAACGCGGTGATCTTGCGAATCAGAGGTAGAGGAAGCGTCTTCTCCAGTGGAAACTGGATCGACGCATCAGCCGTGACAAATTTCGAAAGCTCACTCGCAAAGGCTCTCACTGCTGACGGCGTGGGATAGAAGCCGATGTGATGTTTGTACGCGGCGAACGTGACCAGTATCCTCTGATAGGAGAAAGCGGGCATCCCCCACTTCAGGCTTTCCTTGGCCCCGGGTGCGGCTGCACGAATACACGCACGCATTTCACGCAGTTTCTGTCGCGCCTCTTTGGGGGCGCCATTGATGTACTCGGTTATATTTTTAGGTCGCTCTTTTTTTGAAGTCATAGTTTTATTGCATCTCCCAGTGACGACAATAAAATCACGTTAGTGACATTGGTCATTGTGCTCATCCTTCACGCCAACGGCGCGTAGCACAGGAAAACATTCCCATTGCCGAAGGCCCGCGTCTTGATCAGCTTTAGGGGCAGCTTGGCTTTAATGTCCTCGAACATCGTCCTGCCCTTGCCCAAAACGAGGGGATTCACCACGATCTGGTATTCATCGATCAGGCCCTCCGGCGCCAATTGCGCCACAATGCCGCCGCTGCCCAAAATCACCATGTTTGGTCCCGACTCTTTCTTCATCTTGCGTATTGCCGCCGCGATGTCGCCCTTCACCAGTTTTGTATTGTTCCATGACGCCTCGTTCAGTGTTCTCGAAAACACAAGCTTCGGTATGCTATTCATCCCTGCGGCCACAGCCGGCA
>JBOHQZ010001030.1:0-2623 GCA_050732275.1 bacterium | reverse complement strand
TCGGCGAATGCCGGCCTCCTCTTTAAAACTGCGCGCAGCCGAGAAATGACGCGCCCTTCTCGTGCACCGGGATTGGCGAAGAAGACGAGACGATGAGGGGTTATCATAAAAAAATAAGCAATATTTTTTGTTTCGCTACAAGGCAAATTTAAATTAACCAAGGAAAGGTGATTATCACTATGCTGAAACGAATTGTTTTCATCGCGATTTTTTCATTCTTTGCTTTTCCACTTTCGGCGCAGCCGGAAAATTGGAAAGTTGTACATGAGAAAACGGAAGCCAAGCTCCGAGAAATTACGGGCGGTGTACGTGGTGTGATGGGTGTTTCGGTGCTCGATCTAACCAGCGGCGAACGCTTCACGATTAACGAAAATTTGCTCTTTCCACAAGGCAGTGCGATCAAAATTCCGATTTTGATGGAAGTTTACAAGCAGGCGAGCGAAGGTAAATTCAAGCTGGCGGATTTGCGCTGGGTTGACAAACAGCAGCAAGTTGGCGGCAGCGGCGTTTTGCAGGAGTTGGGCGATCACACGTCGCAACTGAGCATTCGCGATCTTGGCATTTTGATGATCGTGCTGAGCGACAACACGGCGACTAACATGCTCATCGATTTGGTGGGAATCGAAAATGTCAATAAAACTTTGGCGGGGCTCGGCCTCACACAAACCCGTTTGCAGCGCCGGATGATCAATCCGGCTGCTTCCGGCAGGGGAGAGGAGAATCTTTCCACGCCGGCGGAAGCCACGCGCCTCATGGAGATTCTCTATCGCGGCGAGTTTCTGAACCGGCAGGTGTGTGATGAGATTTTGGCGATTTTAAAAAGGCCGAAATCCGGCGGCGTCAATTCCGGATTGCCAGCCAATATTCCCGTCGCGTTCAAACCGGGAGGAATTACCGGCGTTTCCACCGAATGGGCAATCGTTTATCTGAAGGAACGGCCTTATATCGTCGTGGTGATGGAAAACTATGGGATGGGTAACGAGGCGGATGGCGCAATGAAAGAAATCTCTCGCACGCTGTATGATTACTTTTGGCGGTTGGGCAATGCGACGCGATACGGAACGTATGTGGAGCCGGCGTTGATCAAGTAGGCTGGGTCTTGGTGGCTGGTTGGTGCTTACGTATCGCGCGAGATGAGTTTGTACAGCAGAAGCAAGAAAAATGCCTGTGCGCTAAAATTCAGTTTATCTGAAACTGAAGCTAATTTTTCTCCTCGCTCTCGGCTGCTCCAAATTTGCTTGATCATATCGAGAATCGGTGCGGCCATCAACACCAGCGCGATGATAAATACCGGCCAGTTGAACCACACTGGCAAGACGGTGCGGACTGATTCGATCCCACCATCGACGGCACGAATCGCATCGGACATAAAAACGAGCAACGCCAACACGACACCGCCCCAACTGAAAATCCACGCGCGCCGGCTCGGCCAAACGGATGGCTCGAATTGCGTGACCAGCGTTCCAAAAACTATCATCATTGCCGCGATTATCACCGGCGCGATGACCGGGCCCCACCACGGCAGCGGCAGGAGAAATAAGATATCCCAATCGAAGATCGACTGCGGCCAGCCGGTGATGATCTTCAAAAAGATGTAATAAAAAATGTCCCACACGCCAAAGGCGATGAGCGAATATCCCAGCCGCGTTCGCTTTGTATTGCCGGCCAGCCAGCCGACGGCAAACAACATAACCAAAGTGGCGAGCTCGCGCACCAGCTCGGCGGCGACCAAGTCGTTGACAATTGGCAGCGGATTGGATTGGTAAGGCTCGATCCGATCAACCAACGTTCGCAAATAAACTACGACCGCCGATTCCACCCACGCCATCGCGGCGGCAAATAGAACAACCATGATCCAACGTTTCTTTGCGCTCATGTTCTCAGCTATAATTCTTGAAGTTCTGCAAGATGATTTAAAACGTGGCTTACTTCTACGTTATTCATAATTGTTGTGTTTGTTGACGAAACCGTGGGGTTAGTCGGTCTTGGAAATTCATAACCGTCGAAGCGTTGCCGATCTGCTTTTGATGTTAGATAACGGCCAAAACATGCCAAAACCGCCTCCAACACCGGCAATACAGTTGTGACTCGTTTTGCGCGGATCACCCAATCCCACAGGAATTCAAATTTTTTCCAGCCACCGGCGTAAGCGAGATGCCGAAATCGTTCAGTCCACCCTTGCTTTGTCCACGCACTTTTAAAAATCGATTCCCAGCGATAGAAGTCGCGATAAGCTTGCCAATAGCCTGCTTCCAACGCCGTCGCCGCCATTTTTGCCGGACGGAAAACAACGTGACGCGTGTCAAATAAATCCCAATGATGATGCAACATTCGCCCTTGTGCAGTCATGCGTTGGTACAACGCGGTGTCCGGATATGGCGTCAAAATGTGAAACGTCGCGGTTTCGATTCCCTGGCTGACCGCCCATTCGACGGTGTGCGCAAATACCGTTTCATCGTCATCGTCCATGCCGAAAACAAAACTCGCATTCACCATCACGCCTAAATCATGCAGACGGCGAATGGCTGCATTGTAATCGCGATTGAGATTTTGGTATTTGTGTTGCTCATGCAGATTCGCGGGATTGAGCGTTTCAAAACCAATGAACAGGCTGCGCAGACCG
>JBOHQZ010001029.1:0-2627 GCA_050732275.1 bacterium | reverse complement strand
CCCGTCGATCATCAATGCCGACCAGGAGCGCATGCTGGCCGATCTCGTCAAAAATCTGCCGAATTTTGATTTTCCCGGCGTAATTGCGGAGCTGGAATTTGCCATCGAATGTCTCGACCGCTACGCACAACCGTGGCTGGTGCTCATGGTTTTGTTGTACCGCATTCAGCAATTATCAGGCAGCAGAAAATAAATTGTAGACTATGCGTCGGAGTGCGAAGCGAAAGTCTACGAACGTAGGCTTTGCGTTCCGCATTTACATAGCGAGGAGGCAAAGTGCCGGATTTCATCGAAGTCAAATTCAAGGGTGAGCGCAAAACCTGGTATGCCAATCCGTTGCAGTATCCTTTTCGGGTTGGCGATGTCGTCGTCGTGGAAGCGGAAAAGGGCGAGGATTTTGGGCGGGTCAACCAAGTCGAGTTGCCGTCACGCGTGACGATTTCGCCCAATGGCGGCTTGAAAAAAGCCTTGCGCAAGGCCGGTGAAAATGATGTTATTCGTTATCAAGGCAATCGAGTTGCCGAGCAGCGCGCGCTGGAGCTTTGCCGCCAAAAAGTGGATCAGCACAAGCTGGTGATGAAAGTGGCGGACTGCGAGTACCAGCTCGACGGCAACAAGATCACGTTCTATTTTACCGCCGACAAGCGCGTTGACTTTCGCGAGCTGGTGAAAGATTTGGCCGCGGTTTATCACACCCGCATCGAGCTGCGGCAAATCGGCGTGCGTGATGAAGCCAAGCGCATGGGCGGCTACGGCGTGTGCGGCCGCAAGCTCTGCTGCTCGGCCTGGATCGACGAGTTCGCGCCGATCACCACGCAGGCGGCCAAAGAGCAAAACCTGCCGCTCAATCCGAACAAGCTCGCCGGCGTCTGCGGCCGGTTGAAATGCTGCTTGATGTACGAGCGCGATTTTTACAATCAAGCCATCGCGCAATTTCCGGAGCTGGCCAAACCGATCAAAACGGAAAAGGGCGAAGGCCTGATTTTGAAAATCGACATTTTTAAAGATACATTCACGGTGAAATATCAAAGCGGCGAGGTGGAAGTGCTGCCGCTGGCGGTTTCAAAAGAGAAGGTATACAAATGCGAGAATGACTGCGGGCACGAGCATGGAAATTTGGAGGAGCTGGGACATGCGGAAGCTCATTAGGCTTTTGCTAAAATGTGAGGGTAAACGCATTGAAAACGGATTCGTTGATTTACGAGCTGTTCCAATTCGATCCTCAGAGCTTGATTCAACTTCTCAAGCTGAAGCTGGAAGGCCAATACGCTTTTGAGAGCATCTCCATCAAAACCACTGAAAAGCGTTTGGATGGCTTCTTCAAAAGGATCGATGGCGAAGGCCCTAATCTTTTTCTCGAAGCACAAGGCTACGAAGATCCCAAAATCTGCTGGCGATTGTTTAGTGAAATTTGTACCTTTTATGAGCAACGGGACGACTCCCAGCCGTTTATCGCGATTGTTTTGTTTCTGGATGAAAAGTACGATCCCGGACCGTTCGTCCTTTCCTGCGTTCTACCATGCCAACTGCTTCGCGTCAACCTGATTGACTGCTTGAAGGCATTGGAGAAGGTGCCCAGCACATTGACTGTTCTAAAGCCTTTGGTGCTTACCGGCAAGGATGAATTGGCAGCAGCGATCCCACAATGGCGAGGTGACATTCGATCACTCGCGCTGCCCGAAGCGAAAGAAAACACTCTTGTCGAGTTGTTAGAGTATGCGATCGTGCAACGATTTCCTGAATTGACCGAAAAGGAGGTAACTACGATGTTACAGCTAACCCCGATTGATCAGACCACTGTTGGCAAACAAATCTTTGGAAGGGGGGTTTAATCAAGGATTTGATCAGGGATTGGATAAAGGGAAGCTTATCGGCAAGATTCAGTTTGCCCAGCAGCTTCTCAAGCAACCGTTTAGCTCAGAGGAAGAACTGGCGAAAAAGACCGAGGAAGAACTGAAAGCAATTCTTGGACAGTTGGAAGCGTCGCTGAAAATTCAGTAGCCAACGTCGGTTGTTTATTGTGCAGGGAGGGCGCACGCAGTGAAAACGGCTTCATTGCTTTAAGAGCTTTTCCAATTCGATCATCAGAATCTGAATCACCCTCTCAAGTTGAAGCTTAAAAAGTTGGAAATGGAATTGGAATCGGCGTTGAAACTCCGGTAACCAATATCGTTTAGGAATGTCGTTTTCTATATTAAGGACAAAACTTTCTGTGACCTCCTCCGAAAAAATTCTCGTCACCAGCGCCTTGCCGTATGCCAACGGGCCGTTGCACATCGGCCACATTGCGGGCGCGTATTTGCCGGCGGATATTTACGTGCGCTATCAGCGCATGATGGGCCGCGACGTGGTTCATGTTTGCGGCACCGACGAGCACGGCGTTGCCATCACTATCGCTGCCGAAAAAGCGAAAAAATCGCCCAAAGAATTTGTCGATTTTTATTGGGCGCAGATGGATGCAACGTTCGCCAAAGCCGGCATCAGCTTTGACATTTTCTCGCGCACGACCACGCCGGAGCATTATCCGATTTCGCAGGAATTTTTCCTGACGATGCACAAAAAAGGCCTGCTCGTCGAAAAAGCGGTGAAGCAGCTTTATTGCCCGAATGACAAGCGCTTTCTCGCGG
>JBOHQZ010001028.1:0-2628 GCA_050732275.1 bacterium | reverse complement strand
GGATTCAAAAGTCTACGTGAGTGGCAATATTTTTGTTTACTATCGCGACGAGGCCAAATTAAGAAAATCGATCTGCCCCGATATTTTCGTCGTGCGCGGCGTTAAAAAGAAAGCGCGCCGGATTTATAATCTTGATGTCGAACGCAAAGCGCCGGAGATGGTCATCGAGTTGGTGTCTGCGGAGACCAAGACGGAAGATCTCGGCAACAAGCGCGTAATTTATGCGAGCCTCGGTGTGAAGGAGTATTTTCTGTTTGATCCTTACAACACAGCCTTGCGCCCAGCATTGCGCGGCTTCCTCCTCACTAACGGTGATTATATGCCCATGGTGGGAACGCGCCTGCAGAGCAAGGTGTTGGGACTTGAATTGCGGCTGGAAGAAGGCAAGTTGCGTTTGTACGATCCAAAAACAGGCGAGTATTTACGGACTCATGAAGAATCCGAGGCCGAGCGTCAGAGTTTGGGAAAGCGAGTCACGCAAGAATTAAGGGCCAGGCAGAAAGCCCAAGCCAAGCTCACTGCCGCAGAAGCCAAAGTTGTTGCTCTCGAAGCCGAGAATGCGCGTTTGCTCGCAGAATTGGCGAAGCTGCGGAGAAATGGAAATTCGAGAAAGAATGGCAATAAATGACGTGGGCACTCAATAAATTTGCGTACCTTACCGGCATAAGGATTGCCGAATGATTTTTATATTGCGTAGATTTTGAACACTTTATTCCAATCGACTTTCATCTCGCCTCGTTATCGGTGAAGCACAGTCACCTCGTATCAAGCCCGTTTCGGCGATGCCGAGGCGGGCTTTTTGTTTGAAATAATCTTTTGAAAACATGTGGGAATTTTTCGCTGCGGTTTTGTCTATGTAATAAGAGGAGCGAGGAAGGAATAACGCCTCTCAGTTTGGCAATGCTCAAGAGGGCCCATTCAAGCTTTTCTCTGACCACGTTACAGGCAGTGATTATTTGAGGAGGAGGCAAGATAAGGTGAGGCCAGCGAAAATTTTCGATCAAAAAACCGGTGAAACGAAATCTGCCCATGCTTTAAAAGAAAGGTTGGGTTTGAGGCATCTGGTCGGGGAAAGTCCGGTTTTCATTGCGGAAATAAAAAAAATCGTTCCGATTGCGCAATGCGACGCCACCGTCCTGATTTGCGGCGAGACCGGCACCGGCAAGGAGCTTTATGCTCGCGCCATTCACTATCTCAGCGGCCGCGGCAGCAAGCCGTTTATACCGATGAATTGCGGCGCTATTCCGGTTGAGCTGGTGGAAAACGAATTGTTCGGCCACGAGCGCGGCGCCTATACGAGCGCTGCCACGGCCCAGCCCGGCGTCATTCAAGAGTGCAACGGTGGAACGCTGTTTCTCGATGAAATCGTTTGCCTGCCGCTTTTGGCGCAGACCAAGCTTTTGCGCTTCCTGCAAGAAAAGGAATACAAACCTCTCGGCTCGGCAAAAGTTTGCAAAGCCGATCTTCGTCTCATCGCCGCGACGAACATTGATGGCGAGGCGGCGATCAAGGAGGGAAAACTTCGCCAGGATCTTTATTATCGTCTCAACGTTATCCCGATAACCTTGCCGCCGTTGCGGGAGCGCGGCGGGGATATTCCGCTGCTCGCCCGCCATTTTCTGGCGAAATATGCCGGGAAATTCCATAAACGCGTCGAAGGCTTTTCCAGCGCGGCGATCACCAAGCTCATGCTGTATGCGTGGCCGGGAAACATACGCGAGCTCGAACATGTGGTGGAACGAACCGTCGTCTTTGCCGAAGATAAAATTATCGGTGATGCCGAAATTCTATTGCCCGGCACGGCAAAAGCCGGCGAATCATTGCAAAAAGCCAAATCAAAAGTCGTGGCGCAATTTGAGCGAACTTATTTGCAAAGTTTGCTCGCGGCGCATCGCGGCAACATTACTCGCGCGGCCGAAGCGGCTCAAAAGAACCGCCGCGCCTTTTGGCAGCTCATTCGCAAGTATCAAATCGACGTTGCGGCGTATCGAACTTCGCCGGCCAATTTTTGAAGGTGGACAAAGCGCTGCACGAGCAGGACAAAATTGTCCTATGCGGATTTCCTTGAAGCGCCTACACAACTTTACGGCAGAATGAATCGAGCCGGATAAAAAAGTCTCGATTGCAGCTCATTGCAATGGATAAATATAATATTATTTCACGGCATGGTCCTTGCCTTTAAGCTTTCGCAAAAAAGGACAACCATGAAATCTACCGGTCCTGCCATCGCCAAATCTGCCATCGCGCTGCGGATTTTGGCTTATCTGGAAGAGCATCCCGACGCGCGCGATAGTTTGGAAGGGATTGTGGAATGGTGGTTGTTGGAACAGGAGATCAAAAACCATACGATCGTGGTTCGCGAAGCGCTGGACGAGCTGGTGACGGAAGGATTGATTGTGGAACACCAGGGAGAAAGTTTGCGGGCGTTATTCTCGATGAATCCGCAAAAGCGCGAGGAAATTCAGCGGCTTTTGCAAATCGAAGGAATGATAAAATGAGAAGAATTAAATTTTGCCGAAATTATTTTTTCTATTATGAAAACCCGGAATGCGACCGCATCTGATTATACAAATTGCCGATGGTGTAATGCCGTTTGAATTGCCGCATTGGAGCAGCATTATAGCTGTC
>JBOHQZ010001027.1:0-2635 GCA_050732275.1 bacterium | reverse complement strand
GTGTTGAGCATGATATTCGTCGCGTTGTCCGGCGTGCCGACTTCGACCGTGCACAACAAATTATCCCAGCGTTGCCGCACATTTTCAAGCGCGATATCAACTTCTTGCGGCGAACGATATTTTTTGATGAGGTCCGCCGCTTCATCTTTAAATTCAGTCGCGCCGAGGGTGAAACAAAGCGTTGTCTCTTCATGCGGCTCGAGGGTGAGATTTAGTTGCAAGCTGGCGATGTGATCCAGCCAATTGCCCGTGCGCTTTTTAAGTTTATTGTCACGCACCGCTTCGGGCAGACGCTGATTGCCATACATGCCGAGAAAAGTTTCTTTGTCGCTGTCAAATGCAGTTGGCCTCACATTGCATGAATGAAAGGCGACATAACCCCACTCCGCATTCCAATGGCCGCGCTCGGTCGGAATTTCCCACAGGCGTTTCGTCGCAAACAACGCGTAGAGTCGGGCCTCGTAGCTGGTTTCAATAAATGCTTTGTGAAACTCGCGATGCCAGTCCGGCGATTGGCCGAGGCACCATTCGAAGAACGAAAAAAGATTGAGCTGCTTCGGTTTCTTGGTTTGATTGCGTAGCGTGAGTTTCCAAATTTCCAGCGGTTCATCATTCGGAACGAACATCAGCAGGGTGGAGGCGACGCCAAAATTCGATGATTCAATGACGCTGTAGCCAAGGCCGTGGCGACAGACATAACGATCCGGTTCGTGACAAACCGGTTTCCACCCTGCTGACCAGATGTTGCCTTTCTCATCACGCAGATAAATGTACTTGCCCCATTCGTCTTTGATGAGGTCTTGTTCCCAGCGGGTAATGCGATTGAGCTGCGCGTGCGTGCGCCAACTGTAGCCGCCGCCGGTTTGCGAAATCGTGAGGCCGTAATCACCGTTGCTAATGACATTGATCCACGGCCGCGGCGTGCGCGGCGTGGTGATGATGTATTCTTTGCCGTCTTTGGAAAAATAACCGTATTTGGTTTTGAAGCTTTTCAAGGGTTGCCTTCCTCCGTCAAATTCAGCCCACGAAAAACACTAAAAACGCGAAAAGAGTGATGAACTCCAAATTGAGCATAATACGATCGCCCCGGTTCGGCGGCATGTTGTGGTGATTCAGAACATGGTGTTGTTATTCGACGCAGTTTCTGGGACAGGCTGCAACACGTCCCAGTGTTCAAGGATCTTCCCATCTTCGTTGAAACGAAAGATATCTACAGCAGCATGTTCCTTCCCTGCCCAGTTCAGATAGCGCGCATGAATGAACGCTAGGTTTCCATCGATTGCCATGCGCTTGATCTCGCAGGGGATGCTCCCGGCTTGCTTGAGGTAGCCCATCAATGGCTCGGGGCCATTCGGGAAGAGCGGGTTGTGCTGAATGTACGGGCCGGCGATCAGTCCGGACAGCAGGTCCGCTTTCCCTTCGTTGAACACCTTGCTGTAAAGGGTGTGGATGGTTTCTTCTATTTTTGCTCTTGTGCTCATACAACTCTCCTATTTGTGGATTGAAGGGGGTTATTTGCTCATGTAGCGTTTCATGCTCATGGTATTTGCATCCAGCTTCGACATGAACTGCTCGGCGGCTTTGACGCTGGAGAAACTTGCCATTGAAGCTTCCGCATCCTCGACCGAACGCCAATGCACGACCACAAGCCATTCGCCGTTATCGCCTGCTGCCGACTCCCGTGAGATGAAGCCGGGTTGCTTTGCGACATGTTGCATCTCAACCGCTTTGTCCAATGGGCGGAATTCATCGGCGGTAACGCCCTGCTTGAGCTTGAATGTCGCGATTTCGATGACCGCGCTTTGTGTCACAGGTATGTTCATATCGCTCCTTTTGCCTGATTGTTCGCTACTGGTCTGAGACTGCTGGCCGCTGTATGCGGACAGGAATGCGGCGGTCAGAATCGTTCCCAACAAAGCGAGCCGAGTTGATGCACTTGTCGCAATCATGTGTGTCATCTTGACCTCCTTTAAGTTTCAACTGCCTAACATGGAGTTCAGCCGACGCCGCACCACACATTCGAGCGAGACGAAGCATCTGTTTGCGGCGCTCGGCTGCAACGCGTGTTGGGCGGCACCCACCCGCCGCCGCGGCGGCACTAATTCCAATTGTCGATTTTGATGTCAATCGGCGAGGGCTTACCTTTACCTGTTTCAACGAGGTCTTTGAGACTCAGCATGAACGTTGCCCACTTCATGCTGCAATGTGCGGTGAACTCGACCGCCTCACGCCAGTTCTTGTGAGCGAAGAGAACGATGGTGTAATCGCCGTCCTGAGAAAGGTTGAATGTCACGTCGGTTCCTACCCATTCCTCTGGCCCGGACTTGACGCGCCAATGCACTTCCTTGTCGGGGTTCAGCTTGAGTACGTCGAAGTCCATCTTGCCAATTTCGTCTCCACCGGGAGAGCGGAAGAGAACCTTGAAGGTTCCGCCGGGTTTGGACTCTCCGGTCGTTTCCCTGGTCCACCAGCCTGCAACACCCTCGACCGTCGACAACGCTGCGTAAACCTTCGAACTGGGTGCTTTGATTCCAACTCTGTGAATGATGTCTATCATTTTTCTCTCTCCTTGCTTGTGAATGCTTGTGAATTGACGCGCCCTGCATCTACGCGCGCCGCTTACTGGCGCTTGATC
>JBOHQZ010001026.1:0-2639 GCA_050732275.1 bacterium | reverse complement strand
GAGCCGGTTGCAGCTTTCCCCACACCCGCAACCCGCCATCGCGATATTCGTGTTGCAAGGTGGATTTGCCGCCCCAATCCGCATCAACGTTGCGATCCCAAGCGGTGCCAAGCGTGCTGGTCAAATCAGATTTGGAAAAATCATCGAGCACCGCTTGCGTCCACGATTTTGACGGTTGGGAGGCTGATGCCGACGACGATTCGGCTTTTAAAAGATCTTCACGGTTGACGGCCTTACCGTGATGAATCACCATTGCAATATTCTGCGTATTGCCGATTTTTTCAACCGGCGAAGCATTGAGCACAACAAGATTGGCCACGTTGCCGGCGCGGACACCAAACGGCTGTCCGAGAAATTCGCCAGGAATCGTCGTTGCCGCGGCCAGTGCCTGCCAGGTTGAAACTCCCGCCTCCGCCATGATTTGCATTTCGCGGTGCACTGAAAAACCTTGAAAGGTGCCGAAATTTCCGGCATCGGTACCGGCCATGATTTTCACGCCGCCCTCGGCAAGCTTCTTAATCGAGCGATAACAGCTCGCGTGCATGGACTTTTGCCATTTCATCCACGCCTTCGTGCGGTTGTCAAATTTACTGGTGTCGCGATAAGCGCCGACAACCGCCGGCGTCGCTACCGCCGCCAAAAGCGTGTTATCGAGCAGCGACGGGTTTTGTGCCAAATTCACCAGCTCCGTTTCCACCGTCATCGTCGGGATCGAGTAGACGTTTTTCTGTTTCATCAACGCCACTACTTCGTCTGGAATTTCTTCGCCGTGCAAATGCGTGATGGCATTGGCGCCGGCGAGAATGGCTTCTTTCGCATCCTGCCACGTGCCGATGTGAATGACGGTTTTGAGGCCGTGCTTTGTCGCAGCTTTGACCGCGGCTTCCATTGTCGCGTGATTCATCGTCGGCATTCGCCCGAAAGCATGGTCGTAAACGATTTTGATGACGTCCGGCTTTTTCAGCGCGAGATCGGCAATCTCTTTTTCGGCATCAGCGGGAGAATTGATAACGCGCGTGGGAATGCCGTATTCCGTTCCATGCCCGCTGGTGCAAGTGAGAATCGGGCCGGCGCAATAAATATCGGCGCCGAGCATGCCGCCTTGGCGTTGCTGATCGCGCCACCGTAGAATTTCACTTTCGGCTGAAAACAAATCGAGAAAGCCGGTGACGCCGCAGTAGAGCATCATCTTCGCTGCGCCAGGCGTCATGAGCAATTGCATGTTATTTGCCGGCGCCAGATTGCCATACGAATGCGCGTGCATGTCGTTGAGCCCGGGAATCGCCCATTTGCCGGCGAGGTCGATTTTCTCCCCGGCAAAATTTTTCGGCGCCGCGTTGAGAATTTGCTCAATTTTGCCGCTGCGAATCAAGATCGAGCCGCGCGAAACTTTTTGTGAAGCGGGATCGACGATTTGCGCGTTTTGCAGCAGCAAATCCTGGCTGAAGCATTTTACAACGAGAACAAGAATAAGTAGAAGCACGCGCATTTTTTCTCCTTTAAAAATGAAATGCTCACGGAAGTGGAACAGCTCACGGAATTTTCTCTATGTTGCTTTCGCGAGAGTTCCATTTCCGTGAGCGGAATTTTTTCTTTTTTTACGAAGATTTCACTTCGGAAACTAATTCAATTCCAGCGCCACGATCTCTTTGCGGTCGCGTGCGTAGAGTTTTTTGCCGGCGAGCGTGGGCGCTGTCCAGGCTTTGCTGCTCAACAAATCAACTTTGGCATGCACCGTCAAGCCTTCCGGCGTGGCCGTCGCCAAAGCCAAATTCCCCTCTTCGTCGAGAATGATGAATTTGCTGTCGGCGTAAACGAAACTGGCGCGCGAGAGGCCGCGATGCTGCCAAAGGATTTTTCCGGTTTTGGCTTCGATCGCCGTGAAAAAGCACGGGCCGAAATCGCCGCTGGAACCGTAGATATGATCGCCGGCGCGAATAGCCGTGCCGAAGTGAACGTGCATCTTGTTATTGGTCCACACCTCTTTGGCGGCGGTTTTCCCGTTCATTCGTGTCAATTGCAGCGCGCGGCTACCGGTGCCATAAGCCGATGAGCAAAACAGCAAATTGCCTTCACCCCAAACCGGCGTGCTGATGTTGAGCCCCCAATTGGTCTTGTGCGGATGGCTCCACAGCAGCTCGCCGTTGTTCGGATTCAGTCCGGCGATCTCATTGGCCATGAACGCCACGAGCTGGTCCTCGCCGTCAACGTTGATGAGAATTGGCGAGGCCGGCGAGTTGTCAAAATTTTGGTTCTTCCAAACGAGACTGCCGTTTTTCTGATCGAACGCCATCAGTGCCTGTCCAGCACCGCCGACGGTCACAATCACCGTATTCTTGTAAGCGAGCGGACTGCACGAGTAACCGCGATCCATCTCCGTGCCGCCAAATTCTTTCCACAAATCGTGAAACCAAACGACTTTGCCAGTTTGCTTGTTGAGGGCGTGCAGCTTCGCCGTCGCGCCGGCGGTGTAGAGCAAATCGCCAACAATCAACGGCGTCGCGTGCGGGCCGGAACCGTATTCCAAATCCAAACCTTTCTTGGGCGACTCATACGTATGCTCCCAAATTGTCTTGCCGGTCGCGGCGTCGAGCGCGATGACAATTTCGCGCTCGCCAGTGCCGTACATCGTGTAGAGC
>JBOHQZ010001025.1:0-2640 GCA_050732275.1 bacterium | reverse complement strand
GGAGAAGGCGCTACTACAAACTCTTTGTGCGCCGCCATCCCCGCCAGTCCCGCCAAACCGCTGCCGCGCAGCAGGTGATCGAGTATCGTCTCCGCTTGATCATCCAACGTGTGCGCCGTAACAATCGTCCGGCCCTGCCAATTATTGCGAAACTCTTCCAACGCCTGATAACGCAATTCTCGCGCGGCGGTTTCGAGCGAGAGTTTGTGCGTTTGGGCGTAACGCGGAACATCGACTCGTTGCGAAAAAAAGGGCAAATTCGCTGCTTGCGCCAATGCTTTGACAAACGTCTCGTCTTCGTCTGCCTCGTTGCCGCGAAGTTGATGATTGATATGTGCAACTGCCAACTGCAACTGCTCCTGCCTCTCCATCTGCCACTGGTCACGCCAGCGGCAAAACAGATCGAGCATCACCCGCGAATCCAATCCGCCGGACACCGCGAGCAAGAGCCGATCACTTGGCTGCACCAAACGGTGATTGATACAATGTTGGCGGAATTGCTGGAGGAGGTTCATTAGAGATTAGTGATGGGATGAACTGCGACAAACCAAAAACAAAAAATGATTCGCTTTTCGGGCGAATCATTTTTGTCTAACCCACGCTCCTTGCGGATAAGAATGGGGAGCCAATCGTCTTTTTGAGTGATTGACCACGCAAGAACTGAAATCTCCGCAATCTGAAATCCACAACCCGAGATCGACACAAGTAGCGGCGGAGGGATTTGAACCCCCGACCCGCGGATTATGATTCCGCTGCTCTGCCAACTGAGCTACACCGCCAGAAATTCATGCACAACAATTAATATAAAAAAATTTTCGGGTCAAAAGCAAATGTTTTTTGCCGGTTGTTGCGGGAGGGTTACCTCTCCGCCAATGCCCGCTTCACCCCATGCGCCTGCAAGAATGCCAAATCATCCTCGCTCAGCTCCGTCGCGTACTGGGTTTTGATGGCGGCATCGTATTGCACCGCCGCCCACAACGCATACGGCGCCAAAGATGAAGCATTTTCTTTATAGTAGCGATACAACAGAAAATAACCTTCCGCCAGATTGCGGCGATCCGCTGCCGCCAGTTTCTGCGGCGGGCCATATAACACCGGCACGTTGAGTGATTGATCGATCTGCAAAATATCGGGGTCCGGTATCGTTGCCGTGTTGACGCGATAAATGTTGGGCCAGAGATAGTAATCGCGATAATAGGCTCCGGAGATTCCCCACAAATTATCGCCTAACGCGACGCGATGCGTGCCGCCGGCAAAAAATGCTGCGGATTCATAAGCAGGCTTGATCAATTCCGCGTCCGATTTTGGCCGCTTCGGAGAAGAACCGTTGATGCCATTTTGAGGCGACAAGCGTTCTGCCATCTCTACTGGCGCTGAAACTGTGTCGGCGCCGAAGAATGAAACGCTTTCCGATTGCTCTGAAATCCGCCCGGAAAGCAAAAAGAGAAGTAGCAATAAAAAGACGGCAGACGCACTGGCATACCACGCGAACCTTCGCGAACGCCGGCGCGGAACCGCTGAATGAGGCGGCTCGGGTTGCCCTTTAATTTTTAAAAACGCGATTGCTGTCTCTTGCTTGATTTCAGCTAAAGTGAAGGCTGGCGGCCCGTCGCTTGCCGGTTCCGCAATCGCTTCACCGGATTTCAATTCTTCTGCGGCCAATTCTTTTTCAGTTTCGCCTTCCGCTAAAGAAAAAGCCGGCGCGGTAGCTCTGAACATTTCAGGGAGCGTCTCGACAATATCGAACTCCGGCGCCGGTTCTGCAAGCCTCACCGCCACCGGTGGGGTGGAAATCTGTAGATGCTTTGCAAGCAGCGCCTGCAACGATATTCTGCTCCCCGGCGGGATCGTGGAACCAAGCGACAAATTGACGAGTTTCCGCAGATGTTGGCTCGGTTGAAAGATGACTTGCGGCCGATCCGGTGATGCTGCAGCCTCGCCGGTTTTTGCACCAATTTCCGCCGGCGCCTTCGGCCAGCTCAAACGGAAGGTCCCAAAATTATGAATCTTGACCTCGCCGTCACGCAACAAACCTTCCTCGATAACAGCAATCACTTCCCTGATGAATTTTTGCATGAACGGGGGTTTGACGCCGCCGGCATTTGCCAGACGCTCGGCGAACGATCCCGATTCCTTGGGTGAAAGCGGCGAAGAGCGGTCCGAACGAAGGATAGGATCTTTCATAATTTAACCTCTTGCTTTCATACTCGCTTTGAGGCTTCTCCTGCTCTCATAGCTGCTCCTGCAACTGCTCGTGCTACTGCTGCTGCCACTGCAACTGCCCCTCATGCCGGTTTCCGTGCTTCGACGTGATCTTTGAGGCGCTTGTACGGCCGGAAGAAAATTTCAATTTTGGAGGGCGCCGAAACAAATTCTTTTGTGGCAGCATCGTAAGTCCGGACGGGCCTGCTCGGAGCGGCGCTTAAAGCGCCGAAATTGCGCAGAACGGTTTTTTCTCCTTTTTGCAAACTGGCGGAGAGAGTAGTAAACATATTGTGGAGATGGCGGCGGGCTTCTTTTTGCGTGATTTGCAAACGCGCGGCCAGAGTTTTGATCATTTCGGTGGTGTTCATGCTGCACCCTACGGGCGTAGCCCGCTCCTTTCTTGGCACGGTAAACACAGCGTCACTATAAAATCAC
>JBOHQZ010001024.1:0-2641 GCA_050732275.1 bacterium | reverse complement strand
GTGTGAATGGTTCGGCCAAATCTCAATTCCCGTGGTTTTGATTTCCAACGCCAAAGGGTTTTCATCGATGAAATCTTTGGGATGAAAACCGACGGGTTCTATGCCTCGCAGAACATCAGTTCGGCGCCTTTTGGTCCAAAGATATTCATAAGGGTCGATTTTTCTACTGAATCGTGAAGAGATGACACAAACATCGATATCGCTCGACTTATGAGTGTGCCCCTTCACGTATGATCCGAAAAGAAAAACCCTCTCGACGGGGAGACCATCGATCCGAAGCGTTTCGATATACTCGTTGACATATTCCTTTATTTTTTTGAGCGCAATTCTTTTAGTAGCCATGTGTTGAAATAAACTTTGTGCAACTTCCCAATCCTTTCTTGCACTATATAAAAATGACCGAATGACTCTTTGGGGATTCATTCCGTTTTACCCTGTCCTTTCCCACACGTACCCACTTTTATAGAATAAGTTAGTAAGGCAAAATATTTAAAACAAACGCCAAAAAGCAACCAGAATTTTCAAACACTGATCCTAATCCTCACATCCGCCGCCGCACATCTCTCTGCCTCGTGAAAGAGCAAAAATGGGTTGATGTCCATTTCGATAATCTCGGGGAAATCCTGCGCCAGTTGTGAAATCCGTAAAATCGTTTCGTACAGCTTGTCGAACGCTACCGATTTTTCACCGCGCACGCCTTGCAAAATCGCCAGGCCGCGAATGGATTGCACCATGTCTGGCGCGTCTTCGGTCGTTAACGGCGTCACGCGTAGCGCGATGTCTTTCAATGCCTCGACATAAATGCCGCCGAGGCCGAACGCGATGATCGAGCCAAAGGCCGGCGCTTGATTGATGCCTAGCAAAACTTCACGGCCGCCTTCAACCATTTTCTGCACGAGAAACTGCACTTGTTCCGGTACAATGCTGGCGGTTTGCAGACGCATGGTCAGTTTGTGAAACGCCATTCCCAAATCAGAATCGTTACGCAAATCCAATTGCACCCCGCCGATATCCGATTTGTGAATCACCTCCGGAGAAGAAACTTTCAGCACGACTGGATAGCCGAGCGCGTGGGAGGCATCGAGCACCTCGTCGAGATTGCGGCAAAATTTGCTGCCAACGATTGGAATGCCATAAGCACTTAAAATTTGGAAAGCTTCCCAATCCGTAAGCTGCTCCCGTTTGGCGTGCTTGGCGGCGGCAATGATTTTTGCGGCAGCATCGCGCTCCACAGTAAAACTTGGGAACTCACCTGTTTTGCGCTCGCGCCACTGCGCATAACGCACCATCGCAGCCAAGGCTCGCGCCGCGGATTCCGGAAACGAAAAAGCCGGCACCGCTTGTTTTTGTAACTCGGCAGCGGCAGCGGCCAGCCCTTTGATGCCCATAAAACAGCCGAGCACGGTTTTGTTTGATTTCTCCGCGACCTCTGAAATCCGGCGTGCCACTTTGATGGCATCGGCGCTGATCGGCGGCACGGAGATGGCGATGATGGCATCGACGCCGTCGTCTTGCAAAATTTGTTCGAGCGTGAACTGGTAATCATCTTCGTTTGCCGCGGGCAAAAGATCGACCGGATTCGCCACACTCGCTTCCGGCAGCAAGCGCGCGCGCAAACGTTGCTGCAGCGCCGGAGAAAATTGGGCGAGGCGCAATCCCAAACTCTCGCAGGCATCGGTCGCCATGATGGCCGGGCCGCCGGCATTGGTGACGATGGCGACGCGATCACCTTGGGGCAAAGGCTGGTTGGCCAAGCCCATCGCGAAATCAAACATTTCTTCAATCGTATTGGCGCGCAACACGCCGCTTTGCGCAAACAGCGCGTCGAACGCCAAGTCGGCGCCGGCAATCGCGCCGGTGTGCGAGCTGACGGCGCGCGCGCCACCGGCAGTACGGCCGGATTTGACCATCACAATCGGCTTGCGCTGCGACACCTCGCGCGCGAGTTGCACGAATTTACGGGGATTGCCGAAACTCTCCAAATACATGAGAATGACATTGACCGAGGGATCGTCCCGCCAATATTCCAACAAATCATTGCCGGAGATGTCGGCCTTGTTGCCGAGCGAGACAAACATCGAGACGCCGAGATTGAGGCTGCCGGCGTAATCGAGAATGGTCACGCCCAGCGCACCGCTTTGCGAGGCAAAGGCAATTTTACCGGCCGGCGGATAGGCGCCCGCAAACGTGGCATCGAGCCGAACTTCGGGGTCGGTGCAAATCACGCCCATGCAATTCGGGCCGACCATGCGTATGTTGTGGGCTTTGACAATTTCCAACAACGCTTTCTCTCTCGCCGCCCCTTCAGTGCCGGTCTCTTTAAAACCGGCGGTGATGACGATCATCCCTTTCACGCCTTTTTGCGCGCACTGTTGCACTGTTTGCAAAACCTGCTCGCGCGGCACGACGATCACGGCGAGATCGACCGATCCCGGCACTTCCAAAATACTCGGATAAGCTTTGACGGAGTGAACGTATTGCGCGGTGGGATGCACGGGATAAATCGGCCCGTTGAAATCCGCCGCCAGCATTTTGTCAAACAAATTACGGCCGAGCGAGCCGGCCCGCGTGGAGGCGCCAATGACGGCGACGGAGTGGGGCTTGAAGATGACATCCAAGGATTTCATGCGAGAAACTTGAA
>JBOHQZ010001023.1:0-2641 GCA_050732275.1 bacterium | reverse complement strand
ATTTCGCCGTTCGAGCCGGAGATCAAAGTGTCTTTGCCCATCCATCGGAACGAGATCAACAAGCTCGAGCATGATATTCAGAAGCTGTGGCAAAGATATTCGCAAGGGATCGAGGCCTCGGCGAAACACACGGCCAATCTTGGCGAAGAGCTTAAAAAAATCGGCGCGCATATCGCCGATGATTTCGGCTTGAAGCCGACCTTCACCGAACTTTTTGGCAACGATCATGCTGCCCTTCCGCTCAAGCTGGCGGTAACCGATCTCAGAATTCCCTGGCATTGGGCCTTCAACCAGCAAGCCAAGGGCTTCCTTTGTGAAAGCTATCCCCTGGGTTTCACTTTTTTCGATTCAGCAAAAGAGCAGTTGCCAAAACTCGCCCGTTCCGAGCCCAAGCATAATTCGGACAAGGCCGCAGGCCGAATGGCTTTGCTCTTTTACGGCGACTGGCAGGGCCATCCGCAAAAGCAATTGAATCTCGTTCGCGGACAAATTATAAAATTGCAGGAGCAACTGACTTTGAAAGATTGTTCCACGCTGGTCGTTCGCGAAAAGTGCCAGGACTTTTTGAATCGCCTGACCAAAGCTTGCGCCGAAGGCTGCAACCTGCGCCTCATCCATTATGCCGGCCATGCCGAAAAAGGCTTTCTCGACGTTGGCGAAAACGATTATTTGAAGTCCAACACGATTTCGGGAAAATTGGGATTGTCTTTTTCCTCGCGGCCATTGGTTTTTCTCAATGCCTGCAGTTCCGGGCGCTTGCCGGAAAAGTGGGATAAAATGGACAACCTTTGCACCGAGTTCCTGGCGTGCGGTGCCGGGGCTTGTATTGTGACCAATTTCGACGTTTATGAAAAAACCGCGGGCCGGTTTGCGCAGATTTTTTATGATCATTTTGTCGTTCGCAATCTGACTGCCGGCGAGGCGCTGCAATTGACCATTAATGAATTGGGCAAGCCGGACAAAAAGCACGATTACGATCCGGACTATGACATCACGCGATACTTCTACACGTTATATGGCGATCCGACCGTGAAGTTCTGATGCGCCACGATATTCACGTAACGCAGACTGCCAGTCTGCAGCGTGAACATTGCCGCAACCAGAATGAATTGTCAATTGTTAATTAGCAATTGACAATTTAGAACTTTCGCAATTGTGATGGTTTTTTCAGAGCAATTTTATAAATAAGCGAGCATCAGGAGGCGAGATAGCGCAGGCCGCGAGCACTGGCGTGATTGCAATCACCCCACTCATCTTCACAAAGGGAAGAGCCATGTCCCCTCATCGTGACGACCAAGCCAAAGATTTGCGCGCCGCCGCAGTCAAACAACTGATTCTTGACTACCAGGCTGGTGATCAACGCGCATTCGATCGCTTGATGGACGACTACGCGTATTGGAAATATATCTTCAAGGCGCTGTGCGCGAAAGGTGTCACCTCCGCAGAGGCTGAGGATTATACGCAGCAAATCTGCATGCGGCTCATGCAAGGTCTCAAAAAATTCCGCTTTGAATGCCCTTTTGAAAGCTATCTCAATTTAATCGTCAAACGCCAGGCCATCAATCATTATCGCCGTGGCGTGCAAACCGCAAACGGCGAAAAATTCAGGCTTACATTTATAGCGATCGATGAACCGATTTCAACTGAAGAACCCGAAACAACACTCGTCGACCGTGTGCCGAATCCGTCGGCGGCGCTGCCGGACGCCAATCTCCAGCTTGATGAGCTGCGCCGAGTTGTTGGCGCCTGTCTTCAGTCATTCGCGAATAAGACCATCAAGCTGATCACGTGCTTGTGGTTGAATGGCCTGAAGCAACGGCAAACGGCCGTGTTGCTGCAAATTACCACTGGTGCCGTCGGCGGCCATTTGTATCGAGGCCAAAAGCTGCTGCGGGACTGCGTCAAGAAAAAATATTTTTAGCGATCAACCCTTAAGGAGAGAATATGCAATGCCCTACGCGAGAGGATCTTTTGCTCCATCTGACCAATGATTTTCAAGAGCAACAGGAAAAAAACGAGGTGCAGAAACATCTTGAAGCGTGTGCGGATTGTCATGGAAACGCCCTGGCTCTGGAGCACGCGCTCAACGCTTTTCGGAAAGAGAACGAGCATGAATGCGACGCCGTGATGGCCAACCTACCGGACTATGTCGATGGCAAAGCGGCACCGGTCGCGGGAACCGATATGAAAGCGCATTTGCAAGAGTGTACAGCTTGCCAGGCGTTGCAACAAGGTCTGGCAAGCGAGTTTTCTTATGAAGGAGTGATGGCTCTCGATTACCCGGTGCCGGAGTCTCTGCAAGAAAAAATTGCAAAGATTTTGTCGACCGCTCAAGATAAATCTATCTTCGCGGATATCGTCGAATCGGTCACCAACAAAGTCGACGAGTTGGTTGATCGCATCGTGCTAATTTTGACGCCAACCCCGGCGCCTGCCTTTTTAGGAACCCAAGTTGGGGGAACGATCCCCATTGAGACGATTTCTACGCGCGATCTGAAAGTTGAAGTAGGCGCAGCCGGTCGGACAGTTAAAATCTTTTCCGAGGATAACGTTGAGCTGGGTCGCCAGATTTCTGGAGAAGATGGGATCGTCGTCTTCAAAGATTTCGTGCCGGCCGCGTACAAGCTGCACGTCGAGGGAT
>JBOHQZ010001022.1:0-2642 GCA_050732275.1 bacterium | reverse complement strand
CAAAGTGGTCGCCGTGCTCGCCGCCGGCGACACCGTGCGCATTCTCAGAATGAGCGGCGCCTGGGTGCAAATTTCCTTTCGCGATAACAAAACCGGCTGGATGTTTGTCGGCAGCAATGGCGTCTCGACTGCTAAATCGGCAACCGAAGCCGTGGTGGAAGGGAAAAGGGAGGAAGAGCCGAGATCGGCGAGCCTGTCCGCCGGGGCGCCGCGGCCGCTGGCGGATGGCGGCATTTCGTTTCATCTTGGCGCTTTCGGCGGCCAATTTACCTACATCGGAAAATTTTATTATAAGACCTTGCCTTCAATCTATGTCGAGGGGACCTTTCAATACGTTGCCGGAGAAATCGCTTCTTTCTATCTCATGCACGGCAACGCCAAATATGTGCGGCCAATTGCTTCGCGCCTCGACGGCACGGTAACCGCCGGTATAGGCGTGATCAACACCGTCCCGATCAGATCCGCCGGCAACAAATCCGTTTCCAACATGGCCTTCAACTATGGCTTCGGCGTGCAGCGCCATCTTAAAAGTAACAATTGGCTGCGCCTCGATCTGCGCCAATATGCGGCGCTGCGCCGGCAAGGCCTTGCCACTTTTTTCGAGTTTGCTGTTGGCGTGGCCATTGGCATCAATTGGTCGAAACTTTGATGCCGGGCGTTTTTTGGACTTGAAGAAATAAAACATAAATTCGATCACCTTTTCCGTTATCTACGGATTGAAGAATCGCACTGTTAAAATTATCGGTGGGATCCTTCAATCCGTAGGTGAGGTTTCAAACCATTGGAGTAAAATATGTATCGCATTAAGTGCCATTATCTTTTGATTGCAGTTTTTTTTATGTTTTTTAATTCAACCGAGGCCCAAAGCCAAACTCAAGCTTTCAGTTTCCACGAAATCGCCCCTTTTCTTGGCGTTTATGCGCCGGACCGTTTTGAAACCTCGACGGCGTTGGGCGTGCGGTATTATTATCACATCGACAAACGCTACACCGTAGGCGTGCTCATCGGCTTCGCGCGGGCCAAGCAGGATTTTTTGCGCCGCGCCACCAGCGGCTTGAGCTTGCAGCCGGGATCCGATCGCGTGTTTTATCACGGCGCGCGCGCCACGTATTCTTTTGCCGCCGGCAAAATCGAGCCGTATGCCATTTTCCATCTTGGCTTGACCCGTCTTTACGACGAACAAAATTTTTCCTATGGCTTCGGCATCGGTACCCAAGTCAAGATCAATCCGAAATTTTCCTTCCGCTACGAGGTTCTCGATTACATCTTTTCCAGCGGCCGCGACCGTAGCGCGTGGACCAACAAAAATATCGAAGTCTCGCTCGTGCTCGGTTACCATTTGTAAAGTTAGCCCGGGCGGCGGGTTGAAGTTCGACTTGGGCACAACGACTTTTGAAGTTTAGCAAAACTTTGCTGCCCAAGTCGAACTTCACTTTTTCTCGCTAACTCTTTTGGCACAAAGCTTGTAATCTATTAAGTATCGGGCTGAGCCGAGGTCACCGTGAATTGCTGCGTAACTTAAGATAAAACTTGCGCGGCATACTTCCGAGGTTGTAGGGAGAGACAGAAGAAGCAACGACAAATCCGTAAATGTACTTTCGGTTTTGTTATCCTGATTCTAAAACGTAAGCGGCTAAAAGGTAAAACGTAAATCAAGCGCGTGAATCGTTACGCCTCACGTTTTACGCAGTACGTTTTAGAACCGGGATCGTTCCTGCCTTCGTCCTCCTGTAATTCCCTTCGTAACGCCGTATGGACGCGGTGTTTTCGCGTCTATTCCACCGGCATCTGGACAGGACAATCCACTTGATATTTCGCCGGGCCGTGTAGGGCAACATCATAGCAGTTTGTAGTTATGCCTTTAGGCATTGATTTTCTAATTGAGAGATAACGCCTAAAAGTGTCACTACGAACATATTCATCATTACCGAGTGACTGAACTGATCACCTTTTCTAACATGATAACAAGAACCCATAAAGTTATTCGTGCGACGTTGGCAGCGCTCGCACTTGGCGCCGTTATTTTTGCAGCCAAAGTGAGTTTCACCAACGACTCGGTTGCGCTGCGCACCAACTTCTTCAAAGATAGCGGCGGGCTGCTGGTGCAATCACCGACGCTGCAGCTCGTCAAGAACCTCGCGCGCAACACCGTGTTGTCCGTGCAATACACGCTCGACCGTGTCAACATTCCGCCGTATCGCGGCATCTCGGCCAAGCCGTTGCCGCTCGACGGCATCAGCGGTGCCTCCAAACCGGTCAATTCCGCCGACCCCAACGCCGTGTTCATCAAAAATCGTAATGAGATTGTGGCGACGCTCGGTTCGGCCACTTGGAATGCCACTGCTTATTATTCGCTGGAGAACGACTACGTTGGCCGGTTGGTTGGTTTCGGCATCAATCAGGATGCGAATCAAAAAAATACCAGCCTGTCACTCAGCATGAGTTATGGCTTCGATACCATCAACCCGCTCGGTCAGAAAGCCACCTACACGCGGCGCAATATTCTCGCCGACGTCTCGATCACGCAGACGCTTTCGCCGGTGGCGATTATGCGTTTTGGCGTCGATGTTTCGCTGCTCAATGGGTTTCAGAGCAATCCGTATCGCACCGTCAACGTTGCCGGCGGCTATGCGCTGGAAAAA
>JBOHQZ010001021.1:0-2643 GCA_050732275.1 bacterium | reverse complement strand
TATGGAAACTCGGCAGTGCGAGTGGTCGAGGCCGGCAATGTTGGCCGCCAAGCGCCGGTCTCGCGCGGCATCGACAGCGGTTTGGTTTCCCACGCCACACGCTTGATGTTCATGAGATGAACCGGGCCAATGTTGTCGCTGGTGATGTTGCCGCCGTAGGAGCCGCAACCGAGCGTCATGCTCGGATTGAGTTCCGTGGTGTAACCCACCGCGCCGATGGCCGCGGGTGAATTGACGATGATGCGAAAGGCCGGCTTCTTCAGCCCGAATTGCAGCACGATATCTTTGTCGTTGGCGTGAATCGCCAGCGAATGGCCGCGGCCGCCAAAATTCAGCAGCTCCATGCAGCGATCGCAACCTTTTTGCCAGCCGTCCTCGATATACAAAGCCAGCACCGGCGAAAGCTTTTCGGCTGAGAGCGGGTATTGCCGTCCCACGCCGGTCAATCTCGCCACCAAAACGCGCACGTCATCCGTCACCGAAAATCCGGCGGCATTCGCAATGCGCTGCGGCGATTGGCCGACCATCTCGGCATTGATGCGGAACTCCGGCGTGACCAAAACTTTCGCCACTTTGTCGGCTTCAGCTTCGCTGAGAAAATAGGCTTTCTGCTTTTTCAATTCTTCGATCACGCGATCAGAAACCGCCGCATCGACGACCAATGCTTGTTCGGATGAACAGAGCGTGCCCCAATCGAACGTTTTTCCTGCCACTGCATCTGCTACTGCCTTCGGAATGTCGGCGCTGCGATCGATATAAACCGGCACGTTGCCAGGGCCGACGCCGTAGGCCGGTTTGCCGGCTGAATACGCGGCGCGCACAAGCCCAGTTCCGCCAGTGGCAAGAATGACGGCGACGTCGCGATGGCGCATCAATTCGTTGGTGCCTTCGTTAGATGGAATTGAAAGACATTGAATGAGTCCATCTGGCGCACCAGCACTGATGGCGGCTTGTTGCACAACATGAACTGATTCTTGCGTGCAATTCTTCGCGCGCGGATGCGGCGAGACAACGATACCATTGCGAGATTTCACGGCGATAATACATTTGAACATCGCCGTCGAAGTCGGATTTGTGGTGGGCACAACAGCGGCAACGACGCCCATCGGCTCGGCAATCTCGAGAATTTTCTTCTTTGTGTCTTCGCGAATCACGCCGACGGTTTTGATTTCCTTTATATGCTCATACAAATCGCGCGTCGAGAATTGATTCTTGATAGTTTTGTCCGAGACTTTACCGTACTTGGTCTCTTCGACCGCCAATCGCGCGAGCCGCTCGCTGGCTTTGAAGCCGGCCTCGGCCATTGCAGCGACAATGCGGTCGACCTGCTCCTGCGAAAATTCTTTATAGCGCAAATAAGCTTCGCGCGCTTTGGCAACGAGAGAGCGGACTTCCTGGATGGATTGGAGATCCTGATCCATGAGAGGTGGCATATTGGCTCCGCGAAATTGTGCTTGGTTTACAACGCTTCAATTTCTTCGATGGAAAGGCCAGTGGTTTTTGATATGATAAGTGGGTCAACCTTTTCTTGACGCAGCGCGCGAGCAACTTCTCGTCGGCCTTCTTGCAAACCTTCTTGCCGGCCTTCTTGCAGACCTTCTTTGCGAGCGGCTGAGGCAGCACCACGTTGATCCTGTATCCAAACGGCAGTGGCGTCAAACGCTTCCCACTCTTCTTTTGTCATGTTGGCGCGGCTGGCAAGCTCAAAAGCTTTTAAATAAGGCGCGCTGTTTAGTTTATCTGGAATGACTTGCAACTTGCCAGTATGCTTGAGAAAATAGCACCATTTTTCGATCGGTGTTTCCAATTCATTTGCGGTTTTAGTGAATTTGGGAAGCTCGATGAAATAATGGCGAATTTCATCTAAGTAACAATTGCCGGTCACTTTCTCCTTGAATTCGTGGCAGGAAAGGTAATGGGGGAAATCGCGAAACATAACGAAATCAAGAACGGTGATACCGATCACCTGGTTGAGCTTCGGATAATCTTCCCCGCTGGCGAGCTGGCTGACATAAGCCTTGCACGCGTTGAATTGAATGCGTTTCTCCAAGCCTTCGACGTATTGAATTTGCATCTCAACTACAAACTCAACACCACGATTATCCCGGCACTTGACATCGAGAAAGCTGTGCTTGAGAGAGGGGATTCTCGGCGCCTGATAAGGTTCGAGAATATGGACACTGGCGATGGCGCGCGGGCCTTCGAGGCCGATAACGGCATTGAGGAAGCTGATCAAAACTTCTTTGGCTTTTTCATTGCCAAAGACGCGTTTGAAAACAAAATCTGTGCGTGGATCGGCGAATTGCATGGTTAAACTCTCGCATCAATAACATGAGAGAAAAGTGGCCTTTTCTCTTTAAATTTAACAAAACTCGCCAGACTTGCAAGATGATTTTTTAAAATCAAATTTTTAAATCACGCCCCCAGCGCCAATCCCGTTAGCAAATAATGCGTGGCCAAATTCGCAAATTCGCCCCAGCGTTTGGCGAACTCCCGCAATTCCGCCCCGGGCTGGTGCTCGCCGTTGAAATAAAAATGCTGCACGGCTTTGCGCACGCCGAGATCGCCCGCCGGGAAAGCATTGCCGCGTCCGAGGCAGCGCGCTAAAAACCAATCCACTGTCCAGCGGCCGATGCCGTGCAG
>JBOHQZ010001020.1:0-2652 GCA_050732275.1 bacterium | reverse complement strand
CGCTCTACCATCACCGGTACTTCCTCCGGGCGCAGGAGATGATCGTAAAACGGAATAGGCTGTTGCGATGGAATCAAGCCAAACTCGCCGGAGAGAATGTAAAATTCCAAACCAAGCTCCATTGCTGCCTGGCAGACCTTCCGGATGCGCAAGCTTTGATAACGCTGCATGGCTGGAATGTTGCCGGGCGCCTGGCTCTTCAAGGCGGAACAATAGGTACAGAATGCGGTCATATTTCAATATGTAGAATTTTCCCCGGTTTTGCAAGAACAAGCTACCCGCTCAAAAAACAAACGGCATTTGCACCACGCAAAAATATCCGAAAACAATGAAAGCGGCGAACAGCCCGAGTGCAAAAATCCAATGCGGCCGGAGAATTTCACGGGCTTCCGGAGAAAGCATTTTGGGCATGACGACGTAAAGGCCGATGATGAGACAGAGCGCTTG
This sequence comes from bacterium, assembly GCA_050732275.1. Classification (GTDB taxonomy): domain Bacteria; phylum Zhuqueibacterota; class Zhuqueibacteria; order Zhuqueibacterales; family Zhuqueibacteraceae; genus Zhuqueibacter. Next base: position 2,205 of record JBOHQZ010001020.1, on the reverse strand, counting down.
CAGTGGAGTTAAAAGCAAGCCATCCAGCATCGCGCCGAGCTTGACTATCAAAACCGGCCTGAGGCCGAAGCTATAAACCAGAACCATGTTGGTGCAAAGAAAGAACAGCAGAAAGATCCGGTACTGCGTTTTCCATGCGAATCTTGTCTTGAAACCCGGAATGCAAATGCGGAAAGCGTCGGCCAGCAGGCGAGGCCAGCCCGCCAGTTGCCCGATCTGTGTGCTAATCAACGCCGCAGCGCCTGAAAGCAAAAACAAAAAACCACCCAACTCGCCCCATTTTGAAGAAAAGATTTTGGAGAGCGTCAACGCCACCGCTTCTCCCTCTGGCGCCAATTGATTGGGCCGCAGGATGCCCGCGCCGGCAATCAAGAAGCTCACCGTGACGACATTGCCGATGAGCATCGCAATGGTGGCGTCTGCATAAACCACGCGGCACCAGCCCTTGATGTTTTCAGCGCTCGTACGTGTCAGGCTTTGCAACGCCGAGAGATTAGCCGCTTGGCCGGAACTTCGGCCCGCGGTCGCGCCGTAGCCCGCGCCCATCACCCAGTAGGTGTACCACACCTGGCTGGCAAATCCGCCGGCGCTCCAACCGATCAGTGGCAATATCTCCCGCCAGGGATTTGCATTGACACCCGCGGCCAGCGCCCATTCCGGAACACCGGGCACTTGCAAGCCGAGGCCTTGTATAAATGTGGAGAAACCCGGCAGCACCGTGAGAGCGACAAAGAGAACGCCCAAAACAATGATGAACACACAGAAGCTCATCACCATTTTCAAGAGCTCAAAAATGCCGGTCCACACCACCGCCACGGAAAAAATCGTCACCAGCCATCCGCCGGCATAAGGCGAAATGGGCACGAGGCTGCTCACGAAAACACCGGCAGCCGCGGCCAAAGAGCCAATGGAGATCGCCGCGCTGACGAATTGCGCGATCAAGACGATCCAGACCGCCCAATTTTTTGGTCCCGGCATGCGGCTGAACATATCGATCATGCCTTCGCCGGTACACACCGTATAGCGCGCGCCGCTCATGCCGATCCAATACTTCAACACGATACCCGCCACAATTGCCCACATCACCCCGGTTCCTAAAATCGCGCCGGTGCGCGTCGCCAGGATCACCTCACCGGAGCCGATGTACTCCGCACACCACACGAAGGCCGGTCCGACGGCCGCTAAAATCGCGAATCTCTTTGGAGGCAGTTTGATGGGTTCGGTGTTTTGGGGCATGGCTTATTTGTGCTTTGTTGGTTTCCTCGCTTATGAGAGTGCGCGTTCTTTCAGAATCCGCCAAAATAAATATTAAGGCACATTCGGTGGCCTGGGCAAGCCGCGGGAGGAGGCGGGTTTCTCTTCACCATCACCTGTGCTCAACAGCAAGACGGTAACAATACCAACAGTCGCGCCGCCAATGACTATCAACGGCCACTTGCGTTTTTTCTTGGGCGGCTCTTCTTTGGTCTCTTGCTTCACCTTTGCCGGCGAGGTAACGGTAATGGTATCCGGCGTTTGTTGTAAACGCAGATCACGCTCGATCAACTCGACGAGTTGGGGATGCTCTGCCTGCTTAGTTTTCGGCTCTTGCAGATTTGTGTGGGGCCCGGCAAAGCCAGTATGCATCATTGTGAACAGCAACAGAACAGCGCTGAATTGGCTTCGTATTGTTGTGAACATGATGGCCTCTTTTATTTTATAAGCGTCATTTTTTTCATCAAAACCACGTTGCCGATTTGCATGCGGTAAAAATAAATACCGCTCGGTACGGGCTGGCCTTGTTGATCCTGGCCATCCCAAATTGCCACGTGATAGCCGGCCTCTTTTTCCACTCCGTCCAGCAAGGCAGTGATTTCTTTGCCAAGCAAGTTGTAAATCTTCAAGGACAGCCGGCTTTTTTGCGGCAGGCCAAATTTGACGGAAGTCGAGGGATTTTGTGCAGTGCGGGATCGGGCTTCGTTTGAAAACGGATTCGGAAAATTTTGCGCCAGCTCATAAGTCGCCGGCACTGCGACGAGGTCGGCGTTGTGCGCCGCAATAAAATCCGTCTTGCCAACCAAAAGCTGAAAATTCTTTTTTCCTCCACCACGTTTTGCAAGAAACACGTATTGCGCCTCGTGGCGCAAATCCTGCGTGAGTTTGAGACTGATATCGACAAGCCGTACCTCAAAGTCCGCCGGCACGGAAGTGAGGTTATCGAAATGC
>JBOHQZ010001019.1:0-2662 GCA_050732275.1 bacterium | reverse complement strand
AAAAATCGCCGAGCTGGCGATACAGCCCAGCCACGCGCCGCAATTCCTGAGGTGAGATCAACGCGCCGTTTGGACTTTGCAGCGGGTGTTGCACGAGCTGCGTGATACGCACTAACAGCGCGGCCATGGAAACGATGTCCTGCCGGTTGTGGGCAAAAACTTCCGGCAGTTGCGCCGCCTCGCCGTGGCGCAAAAAATCAAAATAGATCTGCGGAATCAGCGCGCCGGGAATATCCTGGCTGCGGCGCAAGCGGAGAATGCTGCTTTCCAATCCGTTGAGCGAGCAACTGTTGATTTGATCTTTCCACAAACGCCGCGCCGCATGCAGCACGTCGAAGTGGGGCAGCCGCTCGAAACCGACGTTCAGGCGGTGCAGCACGGCGCGCGTGCGCAATAGCGGAATGTCGAACGTCTTGCCGTTGAAAGTGACCAACCCGGTGCTGTCGTTAATGTCCGTTTGCAAGCGCTTCAGCATCGCCGCTTCTTCGTAGGGTTGGCGCAAAAAATATTGCCGCACCACAAATTCCTCGCCTTCAAAGCGACCGATACCGAGCAGAAAAGCGACGGTGCCGGTTCCTCCTGCCAGTCCTGTCGTTTCAGTATCCAAAAACAACGCACGTGACAGATCGAGTGCCGCCAGGCTTTCGTCCTTGCCGGCAATCGCTAAAGCGGCGCGAGAAATTTTTTGCATGCCGCTGAGAAGCACGTTGCCATGCGCATGATGAACGGCGAAGCGGCGCTCCACCACGAAGCAACCATCCTGCTCCATCCCGTCTAACAAACCATCGAGTGTAACGCTTTTGTGCTTAGGCCTGGGCGTGGTTATTTTCGGCTGAACGCGCTCCAGCTCGCGGAGTTTTTCTTTGAGGGTCATGACAAAGCTGATACCGGGTTATGCCGCGAGCAACTCCGGCAATTGGGGCGCCGCAGAATTAAATGTTAACTGAGCAGACAAAACTTCACTTACCGGGGGCTTAGAAAGCACCTCTAAAACGGCACTCTGAATCTCGGTTGGCAGCTTGCGAAGCCGATCAATCTGCAAGGCAAGTGGGGAATGACCCAATTCGAGAAGTTTTGTTGGAAATAGCACCGTTATCCCAACTGCACAGGGGCCTCCGCCATTGTTTTTTCCCAAATCAAGCCGCAAAATCAAACTGTCACTCAATTCGACTGAAACGACATGTTCACTGCGTGCAAAAGCAATGTAAAGCACATCGGCTTCGCGGTCATAGTTATATTTTATGTCATTCATAAGCGTTTCCCTTAAAAGAATTGCAAGTAAGCTGTAACGATAAAATTCTCACGGTGTGTCCTTCCCGCTGAATCCGTACTCAATCGGAAGATTACAACAACCACAACTTGATTCATGCCATTCGGTAAATCGCCAAATTCGTGATAATATTTATAGGCGTTGACAATTAGTGGATGTTGTTGTCGGCGGCCGTGGCGGATAGTTTCACGAACATGCTCTTGATAAGACTCAAGCTCAGGATGATTTTCCGGATCGGTGATGTGAGTCCAACGCTGTGAGTTAGATATATATCGTTGCCATAGCGATCCCGTTTCGTCCAGATTTTTCCATTTGGCATTTATGCCTTCCCGTCGAAATTATTAATGATCTCAACCTTTGTTCAATACACTTTTACTAAGATAAAACACACAAGCATCATAAGCAAGGCTCAATCGCCCGAATATTCCAAAGACGCTGAAGCCTTATTCTCGTCACGTTTCAACTGCCCCTTATAAATTTCCCGCATCCGCAAAAACGCCTTCTCATAATCCCCGCTGCGAAAATCCGGAAAGCTCCACGGATAGGCGCTGAAATGCCCCTTTTCGTAGTGCAACGTCAAGTCCGCCCAAATCCCATCTGATAGATAAACTTTTTGGCCGTTGTATTTCGCCGAGGCTAACACGAATTTATCGGGATCGATATAACCGGGATCGAGGTTTACCTGACGCTTTCCGCTCGTGGCCAGTTCGTCTTCGATGGCGTTGGCGGCGAGCTTGATGCTCGCGAGAACGCCGGGGGAAACGAGCTTCTCGAAAGCATAAAACAAGCGCACGATGGGTGATCCCATCTCCGGCACGTAATAGTCAGTCACCTCGAAAGGAAACGGCGCGCTGATGAAATCAATCGGGCCGAACCGCTGAGTCAATCTTTCGCGCGCGACAGCAAGCCGGTTTTCATCCGAATAGAGAACAGCGATGACGAGCTTGACTGGCAAGGGTGCTTGTGGAGCAGCCATAAGAATACCAATTTTAAATTTTAAATTTTCAATTGAAAATTTAAAATTGAATCATTAGTCAAGCTTCCAGTCGGGCCGACTGGGTTACGCTCTTTCCCTCGCCATATTCTCCCGCAGCGCCGCCATCGCCTGCTCGACATATTCCGGTGCGATGCCGAACAGTTGTTGGATCGTGTTATGGTAGTTGCGCTTAATGGGCACGTTGCGCTTGCCTTCCAGCGACGTGATCCGCATAAAATCTTTGTGGATGAAAATCAATTCATCTTCAGTGGCGCGGGTGAGACAGAGGCCGTGCATGCTGTTGCGATGGAACGACGCCTGCCAGTGTTCGAGAAATTCTTCCGGCGGCGTGGGTCGATCCGCGAAGCGATAGCGCCATTTCATTTCCTGGCGATTGAACGTGAAGACGTCGTAAG
>JBOHQZ010001018.1:0-2671 GCA_050732275.1 bacterium | reverse complement strand
ACCTCATATTCCTGCGGCAGCTTCGCCAGGATATTGTCAATGGTTTCCGCCAAGCGCTCAAAGAAACGCGCAAACGATTGGTGCGCCCAGGTCGGGAACGATTCATCGTCAAAACATTGTCCCTGCTCATCTGTGAGTCCGAGCGCGGTGTTGGTGCCGCCGATATCGATGCCGAGAGCGACTTTCTTTTTCATTGAGGCCCGGGGTTATCATCACGCACTCATCACAGCAGAATCGCGTGAAAGTCGTTATGCAGATCAACGCTGCGTTTACCCTGAATAGTATTCCTCTGACCAACTCACAATCGTTTGTTGTCAAAACCAACAAATTAACCAAAGCCTTATCTCGAGCTAACAAGCTCATCGCGTAATTTTAAAATCACTGAAGATTTCCTTGACCGCTAAAGTTGCGGCGCCGAGCAAACGCGGACGCACCGAAACCAGTGAAGTCGGCAGGATGCGGATATTTCTGTTCTTCCCAAAAAAAGCCCGGATCGACAGCGTTTGCATGATCTCCGGATAAACAATGTCCCACGCATTGGTGATGCGGCCGCCGATGATAATCGCTTCCGGATCGACGGCTTTGATAATATCCGCCATGCCCATGCCCAAATAATGCCCGGTTTGGCGCAAAATATCCCGCGCTAACGTCTCATGGCGTTGCACGGCGCAATCGATAATATCTTGCAGCATGACCTGGCTCGCAGCCGAGGGTTCGATTTGCTTTTGCATCGTGTACCTTTTGACCGTGGCGCGATCCGAGGCGTAAGCTTCCCAGCAACCGTAGTTGCCGCAGGAACAAAGCTCGCCGCCCTCGAACAGCGTCATGTGGCCAAACTCACCGGCGGCATACGAGTTACCATGAATCAATTCCTTGTCCACGACGATGCCGGTGCCGATACCCGGGCCGACTGCCAGAAAAACAAAATTCGATAATTTCAAATCGTGGTTGCCATACCACAACTCGGCAAGCGCCGAAGCTCTGGCATCGTTGTCAATAACGATTATTCCTTCATCCGGACATAATTGCGCCAGCAGCTTGCCGATCTCGAAATCTTCCCAACCCAGACGGGGAGCAAAGACGACTTTGGCCTGCACGGGATCGACGATGCCGGCGACGCTGACGCCAATGCCTTCCAGATGATCGATTTGCAACTGATCGCGCAACTTAAAGAGCTTTGCCACACAGGCGCGGATGAATTTTTCCGGGCTTTCGGATTTTTGCTCGAGCGTTGCCGCAACTTTGACGCTGCCGTCCAGATCGGCAATGGCCAGCCGCGTTGCAGGAGAATCGATATTGATCGCGCCGACCCGATGCGTGCCGAGTTTCAGATATAAGTTGATCGGATTGCGGCCGACGTTTTGGTTAGGCTCGACTTCTTCAAAGATAAGCCCTTCTTCCAATAAACCGGCAACAATGCTGGAGACCGTGCTCTTATTCAGTCCGCTTAATCTGGCGATTTCAATCCTTGAGATGGGCTGCTTTTCACGAATGAGGTTGAGAATGACCGCGCGATTTATGTTTCGAACCAGCTTGGCATTTCCACTGATGAAGCTATCCTGGTGTAACTTCATAGTCATATCCTGGTGCAGTCAACGGAGGGTTATAAACAGCATAGTTGGTTGTTTAAACCAACTTATAGGGTAAGGTAAACATCTTTTCTAAAATTGTCAAGAACTTTTTATTTTTTTGACAATTTTTTTTTGCCAAATCTTTTTTGAAAATCAATGAAAAAAGATATCATTCCGATGAGCGAAGCGACGAGGAATCTTTATAGCAAAAGATTTCTCGTCCCGTGCGCGGGACTCGAAATGACAATCTCTTCATTCAAGCAGAAAATGCTGTAAGCGGATCACCATTTGCAAACTCATCTCTTGCCAGCCGGCTCAAAGCCGTAGACAAGGGATGCCTGCGGTTAAACTTTTGCAATTTTTTTCGACAATTCCACATACTTGTCGCTATATTCGTTGATGAAAAATGTGAAAGAGCTTCGGCATGCTCTTCTTGGCAGTATCAAAATTGCAAGCCGGTTCTTACAAATTTGAAATTTTAGCTCAACAGCAGTAACCGGCCGGCGCCGGATGGTGCGGAGTCGCCATCGGCTCCGGTTACGCCTCGCCCATGGACGGCACGGCGATCACGAACTACAACCTATGGGTAAAAGCTATGCGATACTTCGGCAATCCCCGATTTTCCTTGATTGCATCTTCATGGAAAAGTCGGGGCAAGGGAGTGGTATACCCGCTCCTACTAACCGCACTTTCCCTCTTCTTTCCCGCCCTCGTTTCCGCACAAGACGAAGGTGAGCAGCCCGATTTGGGCCGTTCTCGCGCGGCGCAATATTATCTCGGCGAACAGGATGAGTTGCTCATCAAAGTCAACATTTGGGGACTTGTCCGCCGGCCGGGACAATACATGGTGCCGAAAGACACGGACCTCATCTCGCTCATCTCATTTGCCGGCGGGCCTGTAGAACAGGCCCGAATGAAAAAGATCAAAATCATTCGCTCCTCGCGGCCGGCTGCCATGAGCAATGGCGCGTCGAGCGGTGCCAACGCCAATGAGATGATGCTCGCCAGCACCGCTTCGCGGGGTAACGCCGCTCTCAATGCGTCTTCAACCCCGGCTCAGCAGGTCATGGAAGTCAACGTTAAAAAGTATCTCGAGACCG
>JBOHQZ010001017.1:0-2672 GCA_050732275.1 bacterium | reverse complement strand
TGCCAGGCTCGCGCACCAGCACATTCACGCCATCCATGCTCGCGACCACGACCTGGGTCTGTTTTGGCACCTCTTCCCCGTCGCGAATGGCGTGCTGGAGTTCATCAAGATGCGCTTCGATAAATTCTCCACTCTCCTGGACCATATTGGTAATCGCGGTCGCGGACGGATGAAACAGGCTGCTTTTCTTCAGCAAGCTCGCCACTTCTTTTGGCACCAAATGCGCGGCGGCCAGCAGAACACATTCTTGGACTTGCGGCATGGCGTATTCTCCTGTCATGCCCCATTTCTCATCCAATGGCGCATAACCCGGGCCGCCAGTGTCCGCTTGATACAGATTGCGGGTCACAGTCATCTCACCGAAAGGAGTCAGAAAGATTTTTGCAGAGGCGATCTTAAACCGTAGAACTTGCCCATTAACCGCAAGGACGTCTTGCTTCTCATCATAGGATTCGAGAAATGTTCGATAACCCACGAGCGCCGCACTGCGCATGGATTCCTGTAAGCCGTGACTGACTTGCTCTGCCAACTCCGCTGAGAGGGTCGCCATTGACAAATTTTCGAGTGCTTGACGTAATTTTTGTTTAAATTCTTCTGTCGCGCCTTTGATGATCTGATCTTCGAGCATGGTTCGTTTCCTTCTTTTTTGTGATTATAACTGATGAAAGTCATAGAATATAAATAAATTAAACGCAAGAAAGGGAAGAAAAATTCAAGGCCGCCTTATCAAAAGAACCGGCTTAGCTGTTACGTAAATTCGAAATTACACCCGAAAAAATTACATGCCACTCCTACGGAGTTGGTTGTTTATATTGCGGCGTTGCTATAAACATGTCACTCCTACGGAGTTCTTATTTTTCTTTTGCATTATGTCTATAAACATACCACTCCTAACGGAGTTCAAAAAAACAAGTCATAAACTAAGAACCGAAATCTTAGTCCCCAGCCAAATCTTCCGCCATTTCTCATCCGCCCATAATTCTTTGCGCACCGCGTTTTCCGCTTGCAGCAAAGCATAATAACGCGAATCTCCACGTTGGGCTAACGCTTCGGGAACGCCGTCATCGACGACGCGGCCATTCTCAATCACCAGCACGCGATCGAAGCCGAGCGTTTCGCCGACATCGTGGGTGATGCAAATCAACGTTGCATCTTGCCAAAGCTGGCGCGTGCGCACGAGCAAATTACGGCGCTGCTCGCGATCGAGTCCGCGAAACGGCTCGTCGAGAATCGCCAGCCGCACGTGCGGACGCAGCATGGCGCGCGCCAGACGCACGCGCTGCCCCTCGCCGCCGGAAACCAAACCGCCGCCTTCGCCCAGCGGCGTTTGCAAGCCATCCTCTAATTTTTGCAACACGCCGATCAACTCCGCTTGCTCAATGGCCATGCCCAATGGCAGCGAGGGTTGACCATCGAGGCCGTAGTGCAAATTTTCAAAAAGCGAGCGATTCCACAGTTGCACCGCTGGATCGACCCATGCCGTTTCTTGGCGCAAGCGATGGAGCGAGGTATTATTGAGAGCTTCTCCATTAATAAAAATCCGGCCGGAGGCCGGGCGATGCCATCCCAAAAAAATTCCTACCAAACTTGATTTGCCCGCGCCCGAGGGGCCGACGATGGCGAGGTGACTTCCCGGCGTGATGGTGAAATTCAAATCGTGCAAAATCTCATGGCCCGCAACTCGGACGTTCACATCTTCCAACGCGAGCATGACGCCTTGAGGTTTTTCATCGGGCGCCGATGAAGGCATGGCAACATTTTCCTCATCTTGCGTCGTGGCCTCTTCAGGCGCGCCGAGTGGCTCAAGCAAACGTAATGTGGTGTTGCGATATGCCGGATATACATGCAGCAGTTGTGCCAGGGTTTCGCCGAGCGCCGGCAGATTCAGCGCCCAATACGCCAGCAACAGCGCCCAACTGGTCTCTTCGGCTCGCGCCAGATAGCCAAAAAGAATCCATGCCGCCAAACCAAAACTGATGACGGCTTGCAAGCTCCGTATCAGCATGACTGTGCGATACACGGCGAGATTGGTGCGCGCCCATTCCGCCAGCAAGCCTTCGTGCTCGCTGCGCACGGCCCGTTCCGCGCCGTGATTGCGGATGGGAATCAACCCGAGCAAAGCGTCGAGATAAAAGCGGCTGAGTGCGCCGCTGTGCGTGCGAGCGCGCATGTCTTTCTCTTGCAGCATGGGCATAATTGCGACAGGAATGCCAACTGCAAAGATCGCCGCCAACAACGCCAACGGCGCGCTGGCCGGATCTAGCCATGCAATGCCGGCGACGGTCAGCAGCATCTCGAAAATAGCGCGAAAAAAATGTCCGGCAAGATCCGGCAGCGTGCGAAGCTGATGCACGACGTGGCTGCGCTGCGCCATATCGGAAATCGGCCGGCTCTGAAAATAACGGTCGCCGAGGCGCGGGATTTTTGCCAAAAACGCCATGCGCAAACGCAACTCGAGTCGCCGGCCCAAACGATAGAAATTGGCTATGATAGGCACTTGAATAAACACCAGCGCGAGCGCGAAGAGAAGCAAAATCGCCATGGCGCCGAGACGTTGGCTCGGCAGATTGAGCAGCCCCCAAACTTCCATGACGCTGCGGAGCACCAACGCTTCGAAGAAAAAACCCAGCGCTGTCATGAATAAACCGGCAACGAGCAGTCCGGGCGTTTTC
>JBOHQZ010001016.1:0-2672 GCA_050732275.1 bacterium | reverse complement strand
GCGTCGTTGCGGAATTGCAATTCGCGATAGAGCTGCAAAATTTTCTCATCCAAAGGTTCGGAAGTTGCGATTGGCAGAGTTGCAAAGCTCAGTTGTTTGCGCACCCATTCCGAATCGACGATTTGGCCATCACCAACAACTCGCATCCTCGCGGCGATATTTTGCAGCTCGCGGATGTTTCCCGGCCACGCATACGCTTGCAAGAGTCGCATCGCTTCGGTGGAGATTTTGTAATTGCCGTTCGGCAGAAAATGGGACAGCAGCAGCGGAATATCATCAACGCGCTCGCGCAGCGGCGGCAAGCGCATGGGAAGAACATTCAAGCGAAAATAAAGATCATCGCGAAATTCTTTGGCGGCGACCAACTTCTCAAGAGATTGATTGGAAGCAGCGATCACCCGCACATCCACCGTGCGAACTTGCGTGGAACCGACGCGGAAATATTGCCCTTCCTGCAAAACCCGCAAGAGCTTGGCTTGAAAAGAGGGCGTGGTGGCGCTGATTTCATCGAGGAAGATCGTGCCTTTATTCGCCGTTTCAAAGAAACCGGCTTTGGCCTGATTGGCGCCGGTGAAAGCGCCCTTCTCGTGGCCGAACAATTCCGACGCCAACAAGCTTTCGGCGAGCGCACCGCAATTTACCGCCACGAAAGCTTGTCCGGCGCGTTTGCTTTTCTGATGAATCGCCTTCGCGATCAGCTCTTTGCCAGTGCCGCTCTCTCCGGTGATCAGCACCGGTGCATCCGTCACGGCAATCATTGGAAGCTCGGCAAGAATTTTCACCAGCGGACTCGCCGGTGAACGAATGATTTCGGAAAATTCGTGCTGGATGGTCTCGTTGGTAGCCAGCGGCATCAAGGTCAATTCGCGCCGGAGCCGCTCGATTTCGGCTTGGTGCTGCCGTCGCGTCGCGTCATTTTCTTCCTGCAAGCGCGAGGTGGCGCGCACCATATCGGCAAACTGTTTTTCGAGTGCTTCCCGTTTCGTGGCCTCTGCCGCAAGCGTTCTTTTTTGATGACGCATGCGTTCGAGGAGATAAGGAATGGATAAAAACAGAATGCCAGCCAGGCCAGCGTAAAGAGGAAAAACGATGTGTGCTTTCCACAAGATGAAGGCAGAAATAAAAAGCAATGTCGTCAGCACAATAGGAGTCCACATCGCGACTCGCAGCTTCTCCGGTTGCCAAAACGCCGCAAGCAGTGCGAGCAGAACCAAAGTGCAAATCCACAGCCATTGGGGAAAGGGGCGTAGATAACTGTTGTTGAGCAGATTGTCGATGATTTGCGCGTGAATGCCCACCACCGGCATGGCCGGATCAACCGGCGTCGGTTTCGTAAATCCGAGTTGAGAAGAAATCACCCCGACGATGATGAGGCTGCCGTGCAGCGCGGGGATGGGCGTCTCGTTTACACCAGCTTGCAAAACTTCGCGGACGGAGATCAGCGGGATTTGGCTGCCAGCGAGCCGGTAATTAATTCGGCTTTGCGGCAAAACGGAATCAAGCGCTACGGCGGAAAAGGCGTGGGCCAACACCTTCGCAAAGCTCGGATAGACGGCGTTGCCATTTCGCAGCAACAAATCGGATTCGCGTATGGCGCCATCGGAGGCAACGGAAAGATTGGCAAAGCCATAGCGCCCCGGCCCTTGCAAAAACTCAGCAGCCGGCGCTTGCAAACCGGCGGCAGGGGGCAACGAGGCAAACGATTTTGATGGCGGCCATTCCAGGCTTGCAAAGCCTTCTTCCGGCGCTGTGGTTTGGCTGATTGACTCGAAATAAAAACTGCCGCAGATATTCCGGTGCAGCGCCAAAATCGTGGCGAGCAAAAAATCGTTCTCGTCCGGTCCACGCGGTCGCGGCCCCCAATAGATATCAAAGCCGATCGTGCGCGCGCCGAGTTGATTGAGCTTCTCGGCAAGATAGGCGTACACATTGCGCGGCAACGGCCAGCCGCCAAGACTTTCGATGTCTTTCTCGTCAAAATAAACGATGCGGATGGGCGCCTCGAAGCGGCTCGCAAGATGGCGGCTCATCAGCCAATCATCCCACCCGCGCTGCAGGTGATTAAACGCCGGCGTCAGCAGGAACAACGCGGCAACAATGGTCAGCGGCAACCAGGCTTTCTTGAGAAAATGCAAATTCAATTCGGCTCCCAAGCTTTTAAAATCCGGGATTATAACGTTTTCTAAATGAGTGAAGATGTCATTCCGAGGAGCGAAGCGACGAGGAATCTTTATAGCAAAAGATTTCTCGCTGCGCTCGAAATGACAACTTCTTCATTCAAGCAGAAAGCGCTGTAAATTACCAAAATCACCAGGCAAAGTCAAGCCTCAAGCCGTCGCAAAATTTTCTTGGAAGACAAGATTGTTTTTCGTATCGTTCAAATGTTTAGCTAAAGGAGATACCCATGACTTTCGACTCCCTCCGCTCGCCCGCCATTTTTCTGCGCCAAATGCTCGGCCAAGTTTCGCACGAACAAACGTTGCAGGAATACGAAACGTGGTGGGAAAAAGCCGGACAGGCAATTTCTCATCACGTCGACCGCGCCGGCACGCCGTGGCTGCGCATGTTCAACCAATTCGGCAAGCGCGTGGATGAAATTTTTTATCCGCCGGAATATTGGCAGATGCTGAAACGCGGCTATCGGGCCGGTGTGATCTGGCGCGCGTTTGAAG
>JBOHQZ010001015.1:0-2673 GCA_050732275.1 bacterium | reverse complement strand
CAACGGCGAAGACGCCACAAATTTCCGGCAATAGCGAAACGGCGTTCGATTCTCCGGAAATCAATCAAGCTGTCGAAAAGTTCTATGTCATTCACAACAACAGTGAGTGTACGCTGCACGTCGATAGCTTGAGAATTGTAGGTGCCGCGCCCGTCGTTTTTTCCGTGCTTGCGCCAGCGTTTCCCCAAACGATCAACGCCGGCGACAGCTTGGCGGTGCGGTTGCGGTTTGGGCCGACTACGTGCAGTCTGCAGACGGCGACACTGCGCATCTTCAGTAATGACCCGGCTCGCTCGCGATTCGACGTGAGCTTGCGGGGTGCGGCGGTGGCTCGATCCGATATTGCGGTGGCAACAGCGCCGCTCAATTTTGGCACGATTTGCCGCGAAACCACTGCAACCCTTTCTCTGCCCATTTCCAATACTGGCTGTGGAGTTTTGACGATCGCCAACACCACCATCAGTAACCCCGCGTTTCGTATCGTTACGCCCTTGCCGACGACCATTCCTCCGGGAGGTCAAGCTTCCCTTATTATAGGTTTTTCTCCAACCGCTACTCTTCCCTATAATGCGACGCTGTCGATCTTCAGCAACGATGTGGATGAAAATCTGGTAACGGTGCCACTCCGTGGCAGCGGCGGCATGGCGGATATTAACGGTTTAGCGGAAGCGATTTTCGATACGGTTGAAATTCAGAGTTGCGCGGGAATCAGCAACGCTGATACGGTGACGTACCTGCTCACCAACCTCGGCGTTTGCGATCTGAAAGTTGACACGCTGCTCACCGACACAGCGGTGTTTTCGGTCATCCCGCCACGGGCGCGCCTGATAATTCCTCCCGGCGGCAGCTTGCCGATCATGCTGCGTTTTGCGCCGGGCGCAGAAGGTAATTACTCCGGAGTTTTAAAGATTCGCAGCAACGATCCGAACGATCCGGAGCTTAGTGTGACATTGCGCGGCACCGGCGTGGCAATACCGGATATCGACACCTCTACGTTGCTGGTGGACTTTGGTACGGTTCGGCGGGGCAGCACCCTGCGAAAGTCAATTGCCATTCGAAACCTCGGCGTCCTGCCGTTGCAAGTCGAGCGTTTCGTGGCCACGCCTTCGCCGCCGTTTGCTACCGAGTCGAGAGAGTTCACTTTGAATTGCAATCGCAGCGATTCAGTCGAAGTGACGTTCACGCCGGTGGCTTCCGGCCTCGTTGAAGGCAGGCTGGAAATTTTCAGCAACGATCCGAATGAAAGATCCATCGTGGTCAGGCTGCTTGGCAGGGGCAACGGGCCGGATATTGCCGTTGTTCCGGATACACTTGATTTTGGCGCTGTTTGTGGCGGCGAAGACAGTCTGATGTTTGTGACGGTGAGAAACAACGGCGATGAAATCCTGATAATTAATTCTTTGACGATTTCACCACCTGCTTTCTCTACAACTCAGACGACGCCATTTCAGGTGCCGTCGGGCGGCAGCGCGCAGATTCCGGTTGAATATTCTTATGTGGAGAGACGGGAAGACACCGGCACATTGACGATTTCCACCAACGATCCGGATGAGCCTACTGTGATTGTGGCTTTACACGGCAAAGGCAAAGGGCCGGATATTGAGCTGGTCACGCCGGATTCTGTCACCGTGTGTCTTGGGAGTGTCGAACCGACTCCGATCTGCGTTTTCAACCCCAGCGACTGCGTGTTGCCCTTTGATACGGACTCGATTGAAATTATTATCATCAGCGGCAGCGGGGTGTCGTCAAAAGTCGTGGAGAGATTGATACCCACGTTCACGGCAGATTCACCGATCTTAATTAAACCGAAAGAACAGTTCTGTTTAAATGTGAATGTGAGGGGGCTGCAACTGGGCAAGCTTACCATAGAGGTTATCGTTAAGTCGAACATTCCCGGCAAAACGCTGATTAGACGTTCCATACCTGTAAACGTCGTTCCCGCGGAGATTGCCGGAGTTGATAGGGTCGATTTCGGCGGCGTGGAGATTTTTACTTCGTCAGAAAAACCGGCACCGGTTTGGAACGCCAGCGAATGTGTGGTCCGGATCGATTCGTTGAAAATAACCGGTACGGATGCCGCAGCGTTTGCAATCGGCACGTTTACCTTGCCTCACGCCATCAATGCCGGCGACACTGCCGGCATCCCGGTCATCTTTAATCCAACGCGCTTGGGCCGGCATACCGCAACGTTGCTGGTTTACAATAATGACAGAACGCGCAACCCGCTTTCGATAATTTTAATCGGCGTTGGGACGGACACGAATGGCGCGTGTGATCCGAAAATCGCGGTTCAACCCACCGCTTTGCAATTCGGCGACGTCATCGAAAAACGATCGCTCACAAGATTTGCTATTGTCAATAATGCTGCTGCCTGCGAGTTGGCCATTAGCGCGTTGAAAGTGGTCGGCAGAGATTCTCTTGTGTTTGTGGCGGATACCTCCGGCTTGCCGCTGACATTGGCTCGGGGTGAAAATGATTCCCTCTTCGTCACGTTCACGCCGCCCAATCCCGGCAGCTTCATGGCGACCTTGTTGGTATTTAATAACGACACAACGAATAATCCGCTCGCGATCCCTTTATCAGGTGTTGGTGTAGAATGTCCGCCTGCGATCGTGGTTGATCCTACTGCCTTGCAGTTTGGCGAGGTGGTGCTTGGTAACATACTGGCTAAGA
>JBOHQZ010001014.1:0-2673 GCA_050732275.1 bacterium | reverse complement strand
TTCTCGCGGATTTTGTCAATGCTGACCAAAACAATCCCATCAGTTTGGTACGGGCGAAAAACGGCGATCTGTGGATTTTCCGGATTGCGGCGAATAAACTGCAAGCCAAACGCTCCAGCAACGAGGGTTTGACATGGTCGGCGCCGATCAATATCAAAACCGGCTTGGCAGCATCTCGAGGCACAACCGATGCCATGGTGTTTGTTTTTAACAGCATCAACAATATCGGCGTGGCTTATGGCGAGGCCGATACTATTGGCAGCCAATATGGCTTTCTCCGCCATGTCGACGGCGACCCGGATGCCACGTGGACGGACGAATCCGCCGCGCTCACGTTCTTCGGCGGCGAGCGCGCGCTCAACGCGATCTGCACTGCGGTGGACAACAGTAATAACATTTATCTGATTACCCGCAACAATTTGGCGAGCGGCAGTTTGCCGCGCAATACGCTGTATAAGCGGCTTACCACCGGTGTTTGGAAAAGATTCAAAGTCAATTCCACCTCGGAGCACAACTGGAAAACGCCGGTTGTCACGATCGCCGCCGGCGGCGGCATTCTCTACGCCATGGGTGTGGATATGACTACGCAGTTGGCGGAATACAAGATCTGTCCGCTGGGCAGTGAAACGAGCCTGGAAACAGCGCCGGTAAGCTCGCTCTTTTCCGGCGGCACTTTTGACGATCTCAGCGTGCCCGCAGCAAATTCAAATGTCATCTCCGGTTTGATGGTGACGGTTGACAACACGACGGCGAGCGACACGTGGTATCGCCATCTTCCGATCAGCGGCAACGTACCGGTGGGCGTCGGCGCCGTGACGCTAAGTACCACCGAAGTTAATGCCAACGCGCAATATACGATTCCGCTCACCCTCGCAAATACTGGCGCACTCGCCGCCGGCAGTGGCGTCATCAATTTGGTTTTTCCGAACAACACGCGTTTGCTGAACAACATGGCGGCCGGCAACGTTCTCGTCGATGGCACTCCGGCCAGCTCGATTATCGTAAACAGCGCGACTCGACAAGTGAGCATCACTGCACCGGTGAATCTACCGAACAATCATGCTTTTTCCGTCGTGTTCAACCAAGCCGCCGGTCTGTTGAACCCAACGTTGGTGGACACGAATTACAAGCTCATCGTATGGACGAGCGCCCAACCGTCACAAGTCGAATCGCCAGCGTATAGCCTGGTGCATGCCACCACGACTGTCACCACCGCGACCGTGACGCCTTTTCCAACGGATGTGGATAGCCTGGCGGACTACACGCTGAGTTTCATTCTTGGCAACCATGGCCGCTTGCTTCTCGGCACTAGCACACTTATCGTCAAGTTTGGAGCTGCCACCAAAGTGAAGAATGGCGCGTTGAGCGGCGTTAAAGTGAACAACACCGCCGCAACAGCCAGCTCGGATAGCATCTTGCGCAAAATCACCGTGACGGCGACGGCATTGGCGAACAACGCCGCGGTCACGTTGTTCCTGCCGAAATCAGTAATTCGCAACCCCGCCATCGCCGGCAACTATACGCTCACAGTGGCAACGAGCGTCGAAACTACGGCGGTGGCGTCCAATCCGTATATCATCGAGCCAAACAACGCGATCGGCGCGCCGATCCCTGGCACGACCAAGAATTTCGACCGCAACAATCAAGGCAAGATGTTTTATCACGGCGGTTTTTGGTGGGTCACGGCTCAGGCCAAAGCCGATCTCCAGTGGTATTTGTGGAAGTTCGACGGCATAAGCTGGAGCCAGCATTTGCTGCTCCATTCCTCCGCTAAAAATCGGCCGGATTGCGTTCTGCACGCCGCGAGCAATCGCGTTTACATTTTGCTGCCCGGCACGAGCACGACTTATCTCACGCGCCTGAGTTATAGCGGTGGAAGCTGGTCGATCAATTCCGGCTATCCGTATGCCATTCCGGGTTTTGAGCAAGGCTCGGACCGCGGCATCAATCTCGTGCGCGCCACTAATGGTGATTTGTGGGTGTTCATGCTGACGGATTCGACGTTGATCGCCAAATACTCCACCAATTCCGGCGAGAACTGGTCTTCGACAATTGCGGTCAAAGATAGTCTTCATAACAGCACCGGGTTGACCGATGCCGTGGTTTTTTCTTACAGCGGCCAAAATCACATCGGCGTGGGATATGCGGAAAACAGCAGCAGCGGCGCCGTCTTCGGTTTTCTCCGCCACAAAGATAGCGATGCGGATACGATTTGGACGGATGAAACCGCCACTATACCCCAGTTTGCCGGAACCAACGCAGATGACCATATCAGCATGGCCGTTCATAACAACAAAGTTCATGTCATCGTCAAGACCAACGGCGGTGGCGCTTCCATTGTCAATGTCGGCCTGCTGGTCCGTGAGACAAACGCGGCCTGGTCGCAGTATCCTATTTTCTTGTCGAGCGGTTGGACGCGGCCGACTTTGGCGGTGGATCAAACCAACGGCATGCTGTACGTGTTCGGTACGCGCGAGAGCGGGGTGAAAATTGGAGAGATGAAAAAATGCGCCATTGGAAATTATGCCGCACTGCTGGCCGCGCCGATCGACACGGTTTTTTGGAACGATACCGACAACTTTTTCGATTTTTCCGTGGCGGCGCACACGATCACGAGCACCATGCAATTGCTCGTTTGCCAAGCCAACCAAACGCGCGATGAAGTTTGGTATC
>JBOHQZ010001013.1:595-2674 GCA_050732275.1 bacterium | reverse complement strand
ATGACATAAGCCGTATGTAACAGAATCTTGAAGTCCATCGCCAGCGATATGTTCTCGACGTAGAAAAAGTCGTACTGCAGTTTCTGCTTCACGTCTTCGATGGTGTTATCGTAACTGCCTTTCACTTGCGCCCAGCCGGTAATGCCGGGCTGCACTTTGAGCCGGCGCAAATAAAATGGGACCTCCTTCTTCAGCTTTTCGACGAAATACGGTCGCTCCGGGCGTGGGCCAACCAAGCTCATCTCCCCGCGCAGCACGTTGATGAATTGGGGAAACTCGTCCAGGCGCCATTTGCGCATAAAACGCCCGGCTCGCGTAATGCGGGGATCATCTTTTTCCGCCCACTTCGGCCCGGTGAGCTGCTCGGCGTTTTGCACCATCGTACGGAATTTGATGATCGTAAAGACGCGGCCATCTCTGCCCACTCTTTCCTGCCGATAAAAAAATGGGCCGCGCGAATCCAATTTGATGATCGAGGCCAGAATCAGCCAAAACGGCAAACCGAGAATGATAATAATTAATGCCGCCGCGATATCCAGCAGGCGCTTGAAGCGCCGCTCCCACAGCGGCATGATTTGCGGAAAAATTTCGATGAGCGGGAAGCCGTAAATTTGATTCGTGCGTGCCTGCCCCATCACAATGCTGTAGAGATCCGGGATGATTTTGATAGTGAGGGGAAAACCGGTGCATTGATTGACCGCTTCGGTCATCTCGCGCCGCTGGAAAATATCGAGCGCGATCAGCACGTTTTCCACGTTTTCGCGCCGGATGATCCAGCTCAAATCGTGAATGGAGCCGAGCACCGGCACCTCCCCATAAGCCTGCCGGGCTTTGGGCGTGCGCACGTCGACAAAGCCGATGACGCGATAGCCGAGCGCAGGAAAGCGTTTGATTTTGTCGAGTAACGCCCGCGCTTTGTCGTTCCAGCCGACGATCACGGTTTGGCGCATACCGATGCCGGCTTCGAGCAAGCGCCGCTGGATGGTGCGCAACACCATGCGCCCGTTGGCGACCATGAAGGTCATTAAAACCCAATAGCTGACAAACAACAGACGGCTGAATTTCGGGGGAGTCGTCAGATCCTGCGTTTCGGCGGTAAACAAAAAAATAAAAATCGCCCCGAAGAAAACGGTTTTAACCAGCGTAACCAATTCATCAAAACGTGAATAGGCGTACCAGGTGCGGTAAAGGCCGAAGAAGAGAAATAAAAGAAACCAATAAGCAAAAATAGCGACAGCGGTGGTGAGCACCACAAATGGCTCCGAGGGGGCATAGAGCGCCAATTTGCTACGCAGCCAGATCCAGATAAAATACGAACCGACGACGGCCACAAAATCGCTGACGAAGAGCAGCAGCCGCTCGATGGCGCGCGGCATGATGATGGCGTAATCGCGGCTTTTGGCGTTGAAAAGATAGCCGTGCTTTTGGAAAAAATAAAAAACCGCCCACAGTTGTTTCAAGCTGAGCGATCGAAAAAAATCGCCGGCGCGGCGCCGCTTGTCGTGGATGACGGTCGCGTGCGGATAATAAAAAATCTTCCACCCGTGCGATTGCGCGCGCAGGCAATAATCCGCGTCCTCCGGTCCGTAGAAAAATTTCTCATCCAATGGGCCGACTTCCTGAATCACCTCGCGGCGAATGAGCTGGCAGGTGCCAACGACGTAATCCACCTGGCGAATCGAATTATGATCCCAATCCGCCATGGTATGTTCGCGGAGCGTGCGAATATTGCGAAAAAAGGGAATGAATTGAAAACGGCGCAGGAAAGGCGTAAAAATCATGGGAAAGCGCCGGCAGGTGAGCAGAAGCTTGCCGCTGGGATCAATAATTTTCGCGCCAACGATTCCGGCCTCCGGCGTGTTTTTTGCGAACGCCGCCAGCTCGTCGATGGCGCCGGATGATAGGCGCGCATCGGCATCGAGCAGCAGAACGAAATCACCGGCGGCCGCTTTTATCGCTTGGTTGCGCGCCGGGGCCACACCTTGATTTTTGGCATTGGTAAGGCGCCGCGCTTGGGGAAATTGGCGCTGCAGCATTTCTCCGGTGCCATCAGTCGAGCCGTTGTCAACCACGATGACC
>JBOHQZ010001013.1:0-585 GCA_050732275.1 bacterium | reverse complement strand
TGATTGGCGCCGGCATATATGGATTTCAGGCAGCTTTCGAGAAGTTCGCGCGAGTTCCAGGCAATGATCGCAATGGACACTTCCGGCGGCTTTGGCGCGGCGACAGTGCCTCGGCGGCCGTTGGGTGAGATTTCCAAAACGTGATTGAGCTGCTTATCGTTCATGAAAGTGTCCGTAGTAACGCCTTCACAAGTCAAATGGGCAAAGCGAACAAAAAGCTCTGAAGCATCGAGCTTTTTTTATATTGCCAGCATCAGCGCCTGAAGGCGCCACTACGAACCATTACTCGTGTGGGGTGCGCAGCTCCGCTGGAATGGTATTGGTACCGCAGCCGAGCCGGACGATTTTTTTGCGGCCATTCTTCACATCTTTTGTGGCGTTGCGCGTGTCCACCACCAGCTTGGAGTATTTGACGATCATCTCGTAGTCGTAATCATCGTGATTGGTGGCGATGATGACGCAATCCGCGGACTCGAGCAGCTTGGCGTCGAGCTTTTTGGAGTGATAAGCTTTGCCGCACACGCGCAGCGACGGCACGTAAGGATCGTTGTACATCAAATACCGGCCGCCGCGATTGTACAGCAG
>JBOHQZ010001012.1:0-2675 GCA_050732275.1 bacterium | reverse complement strand
ATCGGTCAAATTTAAATTCAGATGCTTTGCCGCTTCTGCAATCATGTACACGCAACCACGGCCGGTGGCCTCGACACGACCCTTAGAGCCACCGATGGAGAGCGGCTTGCCGGTCACCACACCTAACACGCTGTGCCCTTTGTGCATCGAATAAGTGTCCATGATCCAGGCCATGGTTTGCGAGTTGGTGTAAACATCCGGCGCCGGGATATCGCGATCCGGCCCGATGAAGCCCACCAGCTCGCTGGCAAACCGGCGCGTCATGTTCTCCAATTCCAGCTCATTCATCTCTTTGGGGTTGCAAATCACGCCGCCTTTGCCGCCGCCAAAAGGAATCCCGACCACCGCACACTTCCACGTCATCCAACTCGCCAGCGCTCTTACTTCGTCGAGCGACACATTCGGGTGATAGCGAAGGCCGCCCTTGGCCGGCCCGCGCGCCGTGTTGTGCTGCACGCGATAGCCGGTAAACATCTGAATCCGGCCGTCGCGCAATTTGGCCGGAAAATTCACCGTCAGCTCACGCTCCGGATATTTGGCGCGATTGCGCACCCCGTCTTCGAGCTGCAAGAGGTCGGCGGCGCTGTCAAAAACCTGCATGGCGGCATGCCACGCATTGTAAGTGGAGTTGTTCGCGGGATTCATAGGCCTCTCCATTGTAGGTGAGTAACTCATGTAACAGAATTAAAACGTAAACAAAAAGCCCCGAAAAGTGTCTATCAAATTTCAAGAACGATGGCAACACTCTCGGAGTGATTTATCGCGCCCAGGATGGCAAGGAACGCAGGTCAATTTGAAAAACCGGTACGACGAGCAGATACACAATAGCCGTAACCAAAACAACGCCAATGAGATTCAGCCAAATGCCGGCGCGCGCCATTTGCGGCACGGTCACGTAACCGGAGGCGAAGACAATGGCATTCGGCGGCGTGGAAACGGGCAACATAAAACCGGAAGAAGCTGCGAGCACCGCCGGCACCATCAAAAAATACGGATGCAGTTGCAGCGCAAGCGCCATCGTTGCCATAATCGGCATGAGAATCGTAGCAATGGCAGTGTTCGAAGTCAATTCCGAAAGAGATGTGACCAAAAGGCAAATGCAGGCGATGAGCACGGGCGTTGGCAAAACGCCGAGCAAGGCCAACCGCTCTCCCAGCCAAGTTGAGAGGCCGGTTGCTTTGAAACCGGCTGAAATGGCGATGCCTCCGCCAAATAGCAAGAGAACGCCCCATGGAATTTTCATCGCCGTCGCCCAATCCAACAAAAACTCACCGCGCCGAAGATTGGCAGGAATAACGAACAGCGCCGTACCGGCAATCATTGCCACCGTGGCATCGGAAACTTTATCTTCGAGGCCGAGCCGGCTCGCCCACCCGGGAATCGTCGCGAAATCGAGTTTTAAATCCACGCGAAAAATCCACGCAAATATGGCGGTTAGAAAAATGATCAGCACCCCGCGTTCTCCAGCCGACATACGGCCCAGTTTCTTGATTTCGGTGTCAATCAAATCGCGCCCGTGCAAAAACAGATCGCCGCGAACCGGGAAAATCAACCGCGTCAGGAGCAGCCAGGCAATCGGCAAAAATACCACGATCAACGGCAAGCCGAATCCCAACCAATGCAAAAAATCAACCGCCGGTGCGTCCGGAAAAAGTTTATGCGCATTGCTGGCAAAAATAAGATTGGGCGGGGTGCCGATCAACGTTCCCATGCCGCCAATGCTGGAAGCGTAGGCGATGGCGAGCATCATGCAGGTACGAAAATTGATGTGTGCCGGCGCGAAGTTTCCCTCCTGTTCCGGCGCTAATTGCAGAATCACCGCCAATGCAATGGGATACATCATCATCGTCGTGGCCGTATTTGAAATCCACATGGAAATAAAGCCGGTGGCGCACATGAAACCGAGCACGAGTCGCCGCGGGCTGGCGCCAATCAGGCGCACGATGTGCAGCGCCAGGCGCCGGTGCAAATTCCATTTCTGCATCGCCATCGCGATAAAAAATCCGCCGAGAAAAAGAAAGATGTTTTCATCACCATAGTTGCGCGTCACCTCGGCCATTGGTAAAATGCCGAGCAGCGGATAAAGACACATCGGCAGCAGCGCTGTCGCTGGAATTGGAATCGCCTCGGTGATCCACCAGAATGCCATCAGCCCGCTTGTCGCCAGCAAACGCCGGCCGGTTTCGCTGAGACCGGGTGTTACCGCCGGCCAGAGTAGCAAAAGAAAAAGCGGCAAGCCGAGCAGCAAACCGATCTTGCGGCGCAGTGAAAATTCCGGCCCGGCAGAATCGTAGCCGGAATCAGTAACCGGAGTCGAACGAGGTTCGGATGGCATCAAAGAAAGGTCAGAAAAAGTTCGCGCTGCTTTTGATGAAATGGAAGCGTTTACAAAGCAAAGGTTTAGAAAATGCTGCCGGACATTTACCTTGCAAAACAAATGTCAAAACGTTGTATTGAATCAGAAAACTAAAATATCGAGGCTCACAATAGCATCTTGATTACGGCCGACCAGCACGACTATTGAAGATTGGACAATACCACATTGCCAAAATAAGTCCAACAAAAGCTATTCCTTGTTCGCTTCCATAATCTGTAGAACTGGCGAATTATCCGCATAAACCTGCCATTCCGAAATAAGGCCATCTCTAACGATTACCCGCCAAGCTGCCGGTATT
>JBOHQZ010001011.1:0-2679 GCA_050732275.1 bacterium | reverse complement strand
CTTCAGGAGCCGCGTGTTCGACTACATCGAGGCTCTTCGATTTCGAATCAATAAAAAAAAGTTGGTTAGTTCCGAAGCATTCCTAAAATTCAAAGTCCAGCGCCTTAAGGCGCTACTACGAACTATTTCACTCGTATAACAGATACTTTTGCCGCAGCTCGCGAAAGGCCCCAAGACCTTTTTCCATGCGCTGCAAAATGGCCTCCGGCTTCTCGCCGGCCAGAACCATTTCCCGAATCCAGGATTGGCCACTCAGGCGCGCCATCCGGCCTTCGTTGATGACCAACAGTTTGGGATGAAGCTCGTGCAGCGCGCAGAGCAGATGGACGCCAAAAGTGACGGCGCGCAGCGTGCGTGGCGCGGTTACATCGAGCTGCAAGCCGCGGCAGCCGGTTCCTTTGAATTTCGGGTTCTTGGCTTTGCCCGCAATATCCATCGGAATGAAATCGATCGGCCGCAAATAAATGCCGGGAACGCGGTCCTGCAATTTATCGATCAGCTTTTTGGAATCGATCCACGGTGCGCCGATTTTTTCAAAAGGCAGATTGGTGCCGCGGCCTTCGGACAAATTCGTAGCTTCGAGCAAGCACGTGCCGGGATAAACCTGCGCGGTGGTCAGCGCAGTGATATTGGGCGACGGCGACAACCACGACAATCCGGTTTCGTCAAATAGCATGTCGTGCCGCCAGCCTTGCATCGGCACGACGTGCAAATCCGCTTTGATCGCTTGCGGCGATTCTTTTGGACCTGTTTTTAGCCAGCCTTCACCGTTGAACATCTGCGCTAGCTCGCCGACGGTCATGCCGTGGCGGAGCGCGATGGGATAAAGGCCGACGAACGAGCGGTTTGCCGGGTCGAGCATCGGCCCTTCGACGAGGCCGCCAATCGGATTCGGGCGATCCAGCACGTAAAATGGAATTTTCGCTTCTGCTGCAGCTTCCATGCACAACGCCATGGTGCTGGTGTAGGTGTAAAATCGCGCGCCGACATCTTGAATGTCATAGATCAGCACGTCGATATCTTTCAGCATCTCCGGCGTCGGCTTGCGGATTTCACCATAAAGGCTGTAAGCCGGGACGCCGGTTTTCGGATCGGTGTGTGTCGCGATTTTGGCGCCGGCGGGCGCATCGCCACGAATGCCGTGCTCCGGGCCAAACAACGCCACCAGCTTCACGCCATCGGCTCCGTGAAATAAATCAGCAATGTGCCGGCGCTCGCTATCGATGCCGGTGTGATTGGTGATGATGCCAACGCGCTTGCCCTGAAACTCGCTGAAGTTGTCGGCGACCACCACGTCGAGGCCAGTGAGTACCGGGGCCTTTTTCTGGGCGTGGAGGGGCGACGAGGCGATGAGGAGCAGTGAGCAAATGCAAAAAAGTTTGAGCAAATGGGCAAAGCGGTTTGGGCGCGAGGAATGAGGAAATAGAGGGGGCATTGGATTTAAGAGAACAGTTGGTTCAAAGCACTTTGCTTGGATTTTCAAATCGGCAACACTTTCATAACACGAACGAAAGACAATGAGCAAACCGTGAGCTATTCTAATCAAAATTTGCCTTGTTGTCAAGGGAAATTTGTTTTATCCAGTATTGTCTTAGATGGACCGTCCGGACGGTTTGCCTCTAAGTGCGACATTGCTTTATCCGGTAACGCGAAAAGGCCGGCTCATCTTAAATAAGCCGGCCTTTTCGATTGCAGTTATACTCGTTTAGGGTCATTTTCTAGTGTCTTTGCGAGCGTTTCTCAGCGAAGCAATCTGTTGAGAACTAAGAGATTGCTTCGGCAAAAAGCGCCTCGCAATGACTATAATTTTAACCCTAAACGAGTATTAAATGTTACAGCGCGCGCTGCAAGCTCACGACGTAGCGGAATCTAAGCTCTTCTTCTTTCGCGCCGTTGGATTTGCGCCGCGGCGCACTCACCCACAGCGGAAAATCCAGCCGCATTGTGTAATTGGTGCCGATGATAAAAGTATACCAGTCGTCAGGCCATTGTTTGTTGAACGTGATGCCGACGCCAGCATTGGATAATTGTTTGGAGTTAGCGGTCAAATCCGTGAGTCTGCCGGTATCGAAAAATGCCGCCAGCGTCGAGTTGCCGAGCAATCTGCCGATGAGCGGCAGACGCAGGGCCTTGCGCAATTCGACATTGGCAGCCAGCAAGTTTTTGCCGGCACGCTCGGGCTGATCAAAGTAACCGCGCAGATTGCCGCCGCCGGGGCGATGATAGTGCGCCTCAGCCGGAAACGCACCGCGGCTGCGCAAATAAAAACTGCCAAATTGTTCGGCCGGGCTGGCGTCGAAAGCATAAAAGAGATGCTCGAGGGGCTTGTCATCTTCTTGCCGCAGGAACGCACCCTGAAACAAGCGCAAATACAATCCATCGCCGCGCTGGCTCGGAATCCAAAAATTGAGGCTGCCTTGCAAGCGCGTAAACGTCGCGTCGCTGCCAAAGGTATCGTTCGCATGGCGAACTTCGTAATTCAACAGACTGCGCCATTTCATGCCGCGCGGATTTACGTTGAACGTCAAATAAGCTTGATTCACTTTGCCGGCACTCCAGGTCGGCACGGTCGTGATGTTGTCGCCGATCTCCACGCGCCGGAGCGTATAATCGATTTTGTCCTTGGGCAGCTCAGTATAATTGACGCCGACGGCCAAATTGAAAATCGGCGATGTGGTG
>JBOHQZ010001010.1:0-2683 GCA_050732275.1 bacterium | reverse complement strand
ATCCATGAAGCCGGCAAGCCGATCGTGATGGTTTTGTTGAACGGCCGTCCGCTCGTGCTTTCGTGGGCGGCAGAGCACGTTCCGGCGATTGTCGAAACCTGGTTTCTCGGCATTCAACACGGCAACGCTGTGGCAGATGTTTTATTTGGCGACGCCAATCCCAGCGGCAAATTGCCGGTGACTTTTCCGCGCTCGGTCGGACAAATACCGATTTATTATAATTACAAAAACACCGGCCGGCCGGCCACCGAATATAAATTTACTTCGAAGTACCTTGACGTTCCCAACACACCGTTGTATCCTTTCGGCTACGGTTTGAGCTATACGACTTTTTCCTACAGCAATCTTCGCCTAAGCACGGCCAAAATTAAAATGCCAGATTCGTTGCGGGTTTCCGTTGAGGTGAAAAATACCGGCAAAGTCAAAGGCGACGAAGTCGTGCAGCTCTACATTCAAGATGAGTTCGCCAGCGTGACGCGTCCGGTCAAAGAGCTTAAAGTGTTTCGGCGCATCACCTTGAATGCGGGCGAAACCAAAACCGTCGAGTTCGTTTTGCAGCCCGAGCAATTGGCTTTCTACAATCTCGCGATGAAGTGGGTGGTGGAACGCGGCGCGTTCAAAGTTTTTGTTGGAACGAATTCAGCACAAGTTTCGGAGGCGAGGTTTGAAGTGGTGGAATAAAATGCTGCAAGCCGGTTGCATGTTGTCATTCCGGAGGAATCTTTTTTCGCTAAAGAGAAAAAGCGAGAAATGGCAACATTTACCATTCCAACGGATAAAGGCTGCCAACGGATTTAAAAACCAAATTGCCTCCATCCATTGGCCGCTTTCATCCGTTGGTGCCATTTTATTCGCACTTGCGATCTCTGCCTGCCAATCCCCCTCCGATCCCAAAACCGTCATCAAATTTTGGGCGATGGGCGCCGAGGGCGAAAACGTGCAAAAACTCATGCCGGAATTTCAACGCCGCCATCCAGACATCGAAGTGAAAGTGCAAGGCATACCGTGGACCGCGGCGCACGAAAAACTGCTCACCGCTTACGCCGGCAATTCGCTGCCCGATATGTGCCAGCTCGGCAACACGTGGATTCCCGAATTTAACTTGCTCAATGCGCTGGAAAATTTGGATCATTGGATTGACAGCTCGACCGTGATCAAGCCGCAAAACTATTTTCCCGGCATCTGGGAAACCAACGTCATCGCTAGTTCCGCCTTCGGCATTCCCTGGTATGTCGACACGCGTCTGCTATTTTATCGCAAGGACATTTTGCAACAAGCAGGCTACGCTCATGCGCCGCGCACCTGGGAAGAGTGGCGCGATGCTTCCATGAAAATCAAACAACTCGCGGGCGAAGAAGAAAAATACGCCATCCTCCTCCCCACCAATGAATGGGTGCCATTCGTGGTCACCGGCTTGCAAACCGGCTCTTTATTGTTGAAAGAAGGCGATCGCTTCGGCGATTTCAGCGGCGCGCAGTTCACTTCCGCTTTTGAATTTGTGATGAAGTTTTATCGCGACAAGTTGGCGCCGGTGGGAGTGACCCAAGTCACCAACATTTATCAAGGCTTCGCCGAAGGTTTCTTCGCCATGTACATCACCGGGCCGTGGAACATTGGAGAATTTCAACGGCGTTTGCCGGCGGAGCTGCAAGGCGAGTGGATGACGGCGCCAATGCCCGGCCCCGATGCGAATACACCAGGGGTTTCACTGGCCGGCGGCTCGAGTCTCGTCCTGTTTAGAAAATCGTCAAAGAAAGCGCCAGCCTGGAAACTCATTGAATATCTTTCACAAGCGCAGCAGCAGTTTGAGTTCTACAAAATTACCGGCGATTTACCCGCGGTTCGCGAGGCGTGGCAGGACACGGCGTTTACAAACAACATTTATATCAAAGCATTTTACGAACAACTCGAACGCGTTGTACCGACGCCGAAAATTCCCGAGTGGGAACAGATTGCCATGAAAGTGCAGCAATATGCGGAAATCGCCTCGGTGCAACGCCTGTCCGTGGCCGAGGCGCTGGCAGCGCTTGATCGCGAAGTCAATCTCATCCTGGAAAAACGCCGGTGGATGCTGGAGCAGAGATAAAGTCCGAGGTGGAAAGTCCGAAGTCCGAGGTCAATCGTACAATGTGGATAGGCCACAACTAAAATATTTATGAGCAAGGCATTTCAACCTGGATCTCTCAGCGGCGAAATCAAGAGCATTCGGCGCGCGGCCTACTTCTTTCTTGCGCCCGCGCTCATTCCGATCTTTGTCTTCTTTTTCGTGCCGGCACTGGCGGCGTTCGTTTTGA
Organism: bacterium; assembly: GCA_050732275.1. Classification (GTDB taxonomy): domain Bacteria; phylum Zhuqueibacterota; class Zhuqueibacteria; order Zhuqueibacterales; family Zhuqueibacteraceae; genus Zhuqueibacter. The sequence goes on along the minus strand of JBOHQZ010001010.1, from coordinate 389 downwards.
GCTTCACTGATTTCGATATTTATTCATTGAGCAATTTTCAGTACGCCCGTTTCGTCGGCTTGAAAAATTATCTGCAACTGCTCAAAGACCTGCTGTTTTGGAAAGCAATGGCCAACACATTTTATTATGTACTGATCGGCGGCCCGCTTTCCATCGCCGCTTCGCTCGGCACCGCACTTCTGATCAATTCCAAGCTCGGTCGCTTCCGAAATTTCTTCCAGACGGTGTACTTTGCGCCGGTGGTGACGACGCTTGTGGCCGTCGCCGTCGTCTGGCGCTTCATCTATCACCCGCGCTTTGGCTTGTTGAATTATGCGCTCAGCTTTTTCGGCATCGATCCGATTGATTGGTTGGGAGATCCGGTGTGGGCGATGCCGGCGATCATTCTC
>JBOHQZ010001009.1:0-2685 GCA_050732275.1 bacterium | reverse complement strand
GTGCAAGACATCGGCGCTTTGCTGGATTGGATCGCACAACAGCCGGAGCTGGATGCGAGCCGCGTCGGTGTGACCGGCGGATCGTATGGCGGCTACATGACTTTGGCTGTGTTGTGCAACTATAACGACCGCATCCGCGCGGCGGTGGATGTCGTCGGCATCAGCAATTTCGTGACGTTTTTGGAGAGCACCTCGGAATACCGCCGCGATTTGCGCCGGGTGGAATATGGCGACGAGCGCGATCCGAAGATGCGCGAGTTTCTTCTGAAAATTTCTCCGACGACGAATGCGCACAAAATCACCAAGCCGTTATTTGTGATTCAAGGCCTCAACGATCCGCGCGTGCCGGCGATGGAATCCGAGCAGATGGTGAAAACCGTCCGCAAAAACGGCGGTACCGTTTGGTACCTCGTCGGCAAAGACGAAGGCCACGGTTTTCGCAAGAAAGGCAATGTTGATTATCAGACCAACGCCGTGTCACTGTTCTGGGAAACGTTTTTGTTGGACGGAAAGCAAGGAACGAACTGAATCAAAGGATCGTTGGAGTGCTGGGTCGCTGGATCAATGGAGTGTTGGAGTAATGGATTGATGGAGCATTAGAGCGTTGGAGTGCTGGAGTGAAGTATTCGATAATCCCATTGATCCATCAATCCAACAATCCAAAACTCCATTACTCCAATACTCCAATACTCCAGTGCGGTCGTATGGACATTTTGAACCACCTGGCCCCGCGGCGTTTTCGCGAAGTTGACGATTTGCTCGCATTCATTTCAATTTATGACGACGAGCGGCGGACGCGCGCCTTTCGAGTGTTGCTGCGGGCGCACCACAGGCAAATTCGTGGCGCGGTTTGCGTGGAGGGTGGTTGCGGGCTTGGGCTGTTCGCGGAGGAAATGGCGAAACTCGGAGCGCGCCACGTGTTTGCGGTCGAACAAAATCCATTCATGGCCAAACTGGCGCGCCAACGTTTCGCCCAATTGCCGGCAGCTCTTTCGCGGCGCCTCGAAGTGATCGAGATGCCCTTGCAGGAATTTCGGCCGCCGCAAAAAATCGGCGTGCTGATACACGAGTTTTACGGCCAATTGCTCTACGACGAAGATTTATGGGTGTTGGAGCATTTGCAATTTCAGCCCAAACTGGTTTTGCCGGACGGCGGCGAATTGCTCGCCGGCGTCGTTTTGTCGCAACATTACCTCGACCGTATCGTGAGCGGCGAGCTGTTGAAATCGCTCGACGGCGTGCTCATCGCCGGTTTGTTTGAAGAAAAATTGCGCGAGCTGGAGTTTCCGGTTTTGCGCTGGCAATTTGGAAAAAAACTGTTGCAAACAACACATGACCTCAGCGGCATGAAAGGAGATTTGCTCTGCTTCGGCGTCGCCGTCACCCACCAGGGCCAACGCCTCTGCGTCGCCGGCCATTGCTCAAACTGGTCGTATGTATGGACGTCACGTGTCGGTGATCGCTTCGCTTTTGAATTTCGCCCTTCAACTCGAGGAGGAAAAGATTGCCATTTTCATTGGATCGCTTGAATCGTATCTGCCGCCGAAAAATAAATAATGGATGAACAATTTAATTCAAGGAGAGAAAAGCATGCAGATTCGAGGCAAAAACTTTGAACGCCACCTGTTGCTTACACTGTTGACGACAATGATCGTGATGTTTTCCGCTGCATTGTCTATTGCACAAACCAGCACCCTCAACCGGCCCTACGCGCCGGTGGTTTTGCAAGGCGATAGATTTTCCGCCTTTTCCAATAACGTGGCGCCCGTCGGCCAACTGTTTCTTTACCGCTACAGCAGCGCCAACAGCAGTTGGGAGCAAATTCCCTGGCAAATCGATGAGGTGGAGCCGGATCCTCTCGATGCGACGAGAACCACTTTTTTCCGGACCGGCGACGGTTTATTGGACAGTCTCGACCAACTCTCGTTCATGGCCAAAGACGCCGGCGACAAAGCGCCTGACAACAGTTGGGTTGACAATGTGTCAACGCGCGGATTTCCACGCTACGAAATCGAATTGAATGACCCGCTTCCCTCCGGCGGCAGAGGTTATATTTATCTTTATCGTTCCACCACTTTGACCGTGTCGCCATCGCTGGCCGATTACGTAACATACGTGCCGCCGCAAGGACAAGCCGGGAATGACGTCGTCCGGACGATCGGATACGAAGAAGGACATCAGGACAACGGCATTCACAACTCACTACTGGTGCCGGTCAACGCCGGCGGCAGCGGCACTAATTTTCTCGACCGTCTGAAACTGCGCTTTCAAATCCAAATTTTTGGTTCCAATGTTCCAATCACGGAAAATGCGTTTATGTTGCTCGGCATCAACTTCCGTGATGGTCGCGTGCGCGTCATTCGCGAGCTGCGGGAGCGCATTTCGCTGGGCAACAACATTGATTTCCCGTTGTTGATTCTTTATTATGGTTATTCCAACGTTTTGGGTACCGGATTGAATCTGACCAATCTGCCGGTGCCGGTTAATTTGTTGCGCCAGTCGTTTGATTTTGCCCCCAACGTGACCGGCGCAAGCTGGTACAATCAAAATCTGACGACGGCGGTCACCGTCGATGGGACGGCGGATAATTTGAGCGCCGGCAACCTGGCGATCGTCAATCCACCCAACCTCAATTGGTACATGCTCAGCAGCGCGCAAGGTTCGTTTGTCAACATTTTTTCATTG
>JBOHQZ010001008.1:0-2686 GCA_050732275.1 bacterium | reverse complement strand
CCTTTGAGAGGATCGCGATAGTCCTCCGGAATCGGAGGCCATTCAATAACGATCTGCCCCGGCTCCGTCATCAGCGTCAAACTGTTCTCGCCATCGGCCGGTGTTTTCGGCGGATGGAACGGCGGCAGGTAATTGCCGGCAAACAACTCTCGCGCCGCTCTCACGTTGGCCAACAACGAATCGCGCGAAGCAATCACCAGCAAATCAATATTCGCGACGCCGCCTTCGACGATTTTCGCGCGATCCATTTCGCCCATCACTTCGGCAAAAACCAGCTTGATCGAGCCAAACGGAGGCAAAGTGAGAGGCCCAACACTAACGAGAAATTCAGGACGGCGTTCATATTTTTTGCCTCCTTCTCCGCCTGCGGCCCTGGCTTCATCCCACGACAGGCGCGGCTGCTGATGCGTCATCACCGTCTTAACGCGCTGCGGCAGATCGACCTCTTGAATGAACATAATGTCTTCGGTCGAAGCGCCCTCCGTGAGGCCTTGGCCGGTGTGCTCCAAAATGTTTTGAAAAACATTGGCATTGGCCGAATCCAAAACCACCGCCGTAAAATAACCCGCCGCATCCAATTCGGTTTCGCGCGAGCCGCGTGAACGAATATCGCGCGAGTCGGCAATATCGCCGCGCTGCGGCCCCACGCCCAGATTCCAGATGACCGGCGTCTCGTCTTGAAAATTGAAGCTTTGATGATCGTAAAAATAGAACAAATTGTGCGTTTTATCCCAACCGTATTTTTCATCGCCGCGCGTGCCGGAGCGCTGCGTGAGGCGGACGCCGTAGCGCATGCCGAAATAAAGCTCGCTCACCGTGGAAAATTCCGTGTTCGTGATCGTCACTTCGTGAATGATGAAATCATCATACCTCGAATAACTCCACACCATGCTCCGGCGCGAAACGTCTACTTCCAATCCATTGACATGATGGCCGCCGGTCACGATTTCTTCGCCCGGCACGGCAAGATCGACGAGATTGTAATTTTTAATGAGGGTGGTTTCTTCAATCGGAAAAACATGCTCGCCGGAAGGAAAGAATCGGGAATTGAGCGTGTAAGAATAAGCTGTGCTATTGCGCACGCCATAAATGGCGTATCCCGCCGCTTCGGCGTAATTCAGCGCATCGCCGATATTGGCGGCTTTCGAGTAACCCGGGTAATCCAATGTATGAAAGGCATTCTCGGTTTCAGTCGGATCACCATACTGTAGTGAGTTCCAAAGCGTGCTCCATAATTTCCCGCGGGTGAGTGTCTGCTTTCCCCAAGTGACTTGCGCACTGACATTTGCGGTTGAACTGAAAATCACTGCCGCAATCGTGAGAATTGAAATTGGAGAAATTTTGATGATTCGCGTGCAAGCGCCATAACAAATCCGCATCTATTTCCTCCTCGAATAAAAAACGAAATCTGTTGTTCGCGGCTTTCTGTCCCAAAGGACAAATGACACTAGCCCACCAATTCATTGGTGGGAATCAAAACACAACACGATCTGAAATCCAGACGATTGAAATATTGCGGGCACATTTTGTTCATTCGGCCCTTACGGGACTAGATCGGATATTTAACTTTTTTCCCAACAATAAATTGTTGGGCTATTTTTGATCGTCCCTTTCGGGACTTTGAATCAATACTCCACTTTGAGCTGCAGATGAATCTGGCGCGGCGGGACTTCATACGAGTACCATTCCCATTCATCATACTCATTGGAAAACCAATTTTTGGGAAGACGCTCGCGCTGCGGCAGATTGGGATTTTCGTGCCAGCGGATCAAATCATCGCCGCCGGGCAATCGCAGAAATTTGGAATCGAGCAAGTTCCGAATATCCGCGCTCATCTCTGTGCGCACGCCCAGCAAACGAAAGCCCTTGGCGAGTTTCACATTGGCTTGATAATAACTGAACCAGCGCCGATTGTTGGGCGCGGTTGATATGTCTCCCGGACCGTGATATGTGTACGGCTCGCCGCTGCGCCACCATAAATAAACGTACAGATTGAAATCACTCAACGGCTTGACGCCGAGAAATTTCGGACCGCCGCCAGCCGGAAAATCCAAATTCGCCCACGTTTTAATCCGATGAAAGCTGCTCCACGCGCCCTTGTTCTGCCGCAATCCTTTCGGCACATCGATGCGCGATGAGCCCGGCTCGTAAAGCTGGCGATATCCCACTTCCCCGCGAAACGACCAATAAATGTCATGGCTCGCGCCAAAATTAAACGGACCGCGAAAACGCGAATCCAACTTCGTCTCAATGCCGCGCACGTCGGAATAACCGGAGTTGCTGAGCATCAGCGCTTTGGTGGTGTTGTACTGGGCGGCATAAACGCCGGTGATCACATTGGCCTCGCGGCTGGCGTCTTTATAATAACCGGTCAAATCCAATTTGAACCGATTGGCGATGCTGTTATCGATGCCGAGCTCATATTGTATCGTGCGCTCGAATCCCATTTCCGCATTGCCGTACCAACCCTGCCATTCTTCCATATAAGTGGTTTGGTTGGCATAAGGATTCAGCACCGTGCTCATGTCTTCGGTATAATTGACAAAGGGAAATCCGAACATCTTCGTCCACGAGGGCCGCTGATAAAAATGGCCGTACACGAAATGCAGCACGGCATTCTCGCTGATCGGATGCGAAATGCCGAGACGCGGTGCCACGGCCAATTGCAGCTTGGTTCTTTCGCGCT
>JBOHQZ010001007.1:0-2688 GCA_050732275.1 bacterium | reverse complement strand
ATCACGCCTAAACATCGGCCATGGCGCAGCGCCGAGCTTGCCGACATTGCAAATTCGATGAATGCCGTTGTTAGCGCCAACCAGGATGTCGGTTCGGCTATCGCCGTCGAGATCGCCCACCCATGGCGAAGAGAAAATTTTGTCACCGCAGTCGATGGGAAAGCCGAGTGTGATAGAGCCATCCGGTGAAAAAGCATAAAGTCGGCGATTCTGCGAGCCAACGACGACGTTCAATTGGCCGTCGCCGTCAATATCGGCCACTGAAGGCGAGGCGCCCACTTCGTCACCCGTTGCAACCGGCCAACCTAACCGCACATCGCCCACCGCATTCCACACGTAAACATAGCCATCAGCCGCGCCGACGATAATATCCAAAACATTGTCGCCGTCCAAGTCAACCACCGCCGGTGATGACTCGATACGATCTCCGGCTAAACGCGGAAGGCCGGGAAGCTCGCTGCCGTCAAGCGTGAACACGTGCAAAAATCCAGCGTCGTCACCGACGACGATTTCGACGCGGCCATCGTTGTCCAAATCCGCCAGCGCCGGCGAGGAGTTGGCATCCATTTTCAGATTGATTGGGAAATTCGGATAAAGCGCGCCATTGAGATGCCAGGCATAAAGATAGCCGCGGCTCGTTTCGCCCGGAACCAATGTGGCGATAGTGAGAACATCATCGCACCACGCGGCCGTGGCTTCCGTCCAGCCATGGACCGGCTGCGGCCAACCGGGCGCCGGCTTTCCCTGCCGATCAAAAACGAACATCTTTTCAAAGCCGCCGATGGCAAGGAGAGAGTCTGCCACGATAGTTGGCGATGACCAGATCAACCCGCCGAGCATAATTGGAAAATTCAAAATCGGGATGACGGTGTTGCCATCGGGCTGATGGCGCCAGCCGCAAAGCGTAGCGTTTTCGTGCGCGACAAAAATTTCCGGATAACCGTCGCGGTCAATATCCCAAGCCGCCGGTGAAGAAAAAAAACCGCCTCTGGCGTATTCCAAACGCTTGTCCTCATTTTCACCGAAATTTTTCACATGTAATGGAGGCCACTCAGAAAGATCGCGCAGCGAGTCATCAAGCAGATAAAAATAACCGTCGGTCGCGCCGATTGCAATATCGAGCTTGCCGTCGCGGTTGAAATCAATGACCAATGGCGAGGCAGCGACAGGCTTGGAAGTGGCGCGAAAAAGATGGTTGGCGGGGAATTGTGTTTGGTCGCAGCCGGAGATCGAAATCATGCAGTCTAATGCGACAATGCGTAGCCAAAGATTTTTATTGCGCAGCAATTGATTATGAAATTTTACGGACACGATACTGTGTGGCTTCTACAACAATGAAAGATCGGCGGATTTCTGCTTCCGTTAAAAAAGTTCATACTGCCTCTGCCGCAGGAGCTAAATGAATTTCTTCATTTTGAATTACATCTATTGCATACTGGACACAGGCTTTAACTTGTTCCTCTGTCAAATCGGGATAATACTCTCCCACAATTTCCTGCATCGGAATGCCCGCTTCGATCAACTCCAACACGTTGGCGACGGTAATTCTAGTTCCTGCAATACATGGTTGGCCAAAATGAATGCCGGGATTCACCGAGATCAGAGCCGTGTAGTTTTTGGCGTTATTTTGAGGCATAGTCACTCTCTTAAATTTTATAACAAAATAAGGATTTTAAAACTTATTTTCAAGTCCTAAAAAACTTCAGCCATCAAAGTGTATCACTCTATCATCGCTCTTTCGTGCTTGAGCTATATTGCAAATCAGAGAACACGAAATCAAACCCATTAACCTTATTTAAATAACTCTATCACCTGAGGCTTGATCACCTTTCCCATCGCATTGCGCGGCAATGCGTCCAGCACGAGTATGCGAGTCGGAATTTTATATGCCGCCATTCGTTCTTTGGCCCAACTTCGCAAAGAATCGAGTGTCATGGCACATCCCAGCTTCAGTACAAGCGCCGCGGCAACGCGCTCGCCCCACTCTTCATCTTTGATGCCAATAACAGCGCACTCTTTGATTTGCGGATGCGCGCGCAACACCTCTTCAATTTCGAGCGCGGAGATTTTGTAGCCGCCGGTTTTGATGATGTCCACGCTGCTGCGGCCGAGAATGCGATAAACGCCATTTTCCATCACCGCAATATCACCCGTGCAAAACCAGCCGTCACGAAACGCTAGCTGCGTCGCTTCTGATTTCCCCCAATACTCGAGAAAAACGCCCGCCCCTTTGACGAAAATCTCTCCCGGCGTTCCGTCTGCAACTTCATTGCCGTTTTCATCCACGAGTTTGACTGCGACATCTGGCAAAGGCACGCCGACACAACCCTGCACACGTCGGCCGTGCAGCGGATTCGAGAGCGCCATGCCGATTTCAGTCATACCATAGCGCTCCAGCAAAACGTGATTTGTCATTTCCTGCCATTTTTCTAAAACGCGAATGGGCAGCGCGGCGAAGCCGGAAACCATCAGGCGCATTCGTGCGCAAGCTTCTGACATAATTTTTTGTTGCGCCGGTGGCGCGGCTTCCCAGGCTTCGATTAATTTCGCATAGATGGTTGGCACGGCCATAAACAGCGTCACGTTGCCGGCAACAAATCGTCCCCAAACTTCTTCGGCATCGAACTTCGGCAAGATTTCGCAAATAGCACCGGCCCACAGCGCGCACGTCAACGCGTTGATGATGCC
>JBOHQZ010001006.1:0-2691 GCA_050732275.1 bacterium | reverse complement strand
GGAAAAACGTCGAGCAGTTGAGCGACATCGGCAAGGAGATCACCGCTTCGCTGGATTTCGAGACGATCTTTTACCGGCTCTACGAGCATATCAACGCGCTGGTCGACGCGACGATCTTCGGCGTCGGTATTTATCATCCCGAGATGAATCAGATCGAGTACAAGTTCGCCATCGAAAAAGGCAAACGCTATGAGCCTTACACGCGCGACACCCGCGACAAAAATCAATTTCCGGTGTGGTGTATCGACAACCGCCGGCCGGTGTTCATCAATAACGTGAACGCCGAGTACAAGCGCTACCTCAACGATTATCAGGAAACTGCCAGCGTGCTCGAAGACGGAACGATGTCCGCAGAACCGCTGTCGTTGATTTATTTGCCGCTCATTTCCCAGGAAAAAATATTGGGCGTGATCACGATTCAGAGTTTCAAGGCAAATGCTTATACCGATTATCATCTCGGCATTCTGCAAAATCTCGCGGCATATACGACGGTGGCCTTCGAAAACGCCCGCTTGTTCGAGGAGATGCAGCAGGCGCGCGCCGCCGCCGAAGAAGCCAGTCAGGCCAAGAGCGATTTTCTCTCCAATGTCAGCCACGAGCTGCGCACGCCACTCACTTCGGTGCTCGGTTTCACCAAGATCATCAAGAACCGGCTGGAGGAAAAGCTGTTCCCGCTGCTGCACAACGATGATCGCAAAACCCAGCGTCTCGTCGATCAGGTGAAGGAAAATCTCAACGTCGTCGTCGCCGAAGGCGAGCGGCTGACCGCGCTGATCGACAACGTGCTCGACCTCGCCAAGATCGAAGCCGGCAAGGTTGAGTGGAACATGACGAAGGTTGCCGTGCCGGAGATTATCGGCCAAGCGACCGCGGCCACGGCCTCGTTGTTCGAATCCAACGGCCTTCACTTCAGCAAACAAATCGCTCCGGAGCTGCCGGAGATTGTCGGCGACCAGGACAAGCTCATTCAAGTCGTGATCAATCTCATCTCTAACGCGGCCAAATTTACGGAAAAAGGCACGGTGACCTGTTGCGCCGAGCAAAAAGAGGGCGAGATCATCGTCAGCGTCAGCGATACGGGCATCGGCATCAATGCGGAAGATCAAGCGGACGTGTTCGACAAATTCAAGCAGGTGGGCGATACCCTGACCGACAAGCCGAAAGGCACGGGACTCGGCTTGACGATCTGCAAGGAGATCGTCGAGCATCACGGCGGGCGGGTTTGGGTGGAAAGCGAGATCGGCAAAGGCAGCACGTTTTCGTTCGCGCTGCCGGTCAAAGAATCGTGAATCTCCAACTGATAGAAAAACCCAACTGTAAAACTTTTCAGTTGGGTTCTTCAATCCGTTGGAAAATTTTAACTCAAGGAGAATCCATGAATGCCAAAATCCTCATCGTCGACGACGAAGCGCATCTACGGATGCTGATCGAGCAAACTCTGGAAGACCTGCAAGACGAAGGCGTGGAATTGTTGACTGCCGGCAATGGCGAAGAAGCTTTGGAGACCATCAAGGCTGAAAAGCCCAATCTCGTTTTCCTCGACGTCATGATGCCGAAGATGAGCGGGTTTGACGTGTGCCACGCCGTCAAGAATGAACTGGGCCTGAAGGAGGTTCATATTGTCTTGCTGACCGCCAAAGGCCAGGAGTTTGACAAGCAGAAAGGCCAGGAAGTCGGCGCCAATCTTTATATGACCAAACCCTTCGATCCGGATGCGCTGCTGGCGAAGGCCAAAGAGGTGCTGGAGATATGATTGAATTTCCAACTGATCGAAAAACCCAACGGATGGTTTTAATACCGTCGGGTTCTTTAATCTGTTGGAGAAATAAATAAAACAAAGACGAAAGCACAAATGGCTCATATCAATCTCAAAACCCTGCTTGGCAAGAACAAAGAAGCCACAATGGTCATTGCGAAACTCCTCGCGGCCATGGGAACGTCCATCGACATTGAGGATGCTGAGGGGCGGTTACTGCTCGGAGAGGTCAATGTAAACAGCAAGGTAAAATATCCGGTGACGCTCGCAGGAGAAATCCTCGGCTGGGTCATCGGCGGCGAGAAGGCTGAAACCATTGCGGGCTTGCTGACACATCTGGCCGGCAAGGAGGCCGAGAAGAAGACGTTGGGAAACGAAGTGCTCGGCCTCTATCGCGAGACCAACCTGATCTACAACTTTTCGGAGAAGCTGGTCGCTTCGCTCGAAGTTTCTGCCATTGCCGGCGCAGCTCTCGAACAAGCCAGCCAACTCATCAAGGCGAGCGGCGGGGCCATCATGCTGCTGAACGAAGAGGCGCAAGTGCTCAAAACCGCGGCCACTTTCGGCCACGGTATTAACGCCCCCAATGGCCGCAAGCTGGGCGAAGGAATTGTTGGGCGTATCGCGGCGACCGGCAACGCTGAAATCGTCAACGACGTCCAGTCGGACTCACGGCATATCAAAGATGGAAACGCCATCAGCTCTCTGCTCTGCGCGCCGTTCAAGATCAAGGAACAGGTGAAGGGTGTGATCGTCCTGGTGAGCGACACGCCGGTGGTCTACACGGCTGCCGAGTTGAAGCTGCTCATCGCCATCGCTTCGCAAGCCGCCCTGGCCGTTGAGAATGCGCTGTTGCACGAAAAGCTGGTACGAGAAGCGACGCGCAAAATCGAAGAGCGGCGCCGCGAGCTCGAAATCGCCGTGCAGGAACGCAC
>JBOHQZ010001005.1:0-2691 GCA_050732275.1 bacterium | reverse complement strand
CCGCCTTGAAAAGCATTGCCGGCAAATTTCGGGGAAGCGAAAAAATCTTCCAACGTCAGCGGTTTTTTGAGGGACTGCGCTGAGGCTAATGTTGTGTGCATGAAGAACAGCAACATGCACACAACGACAAAAGATATTTTTTCGAAGGCTTGCTTTGTAATTTTCATCCACTTCTCCATTTATGGTGCTTTACATTTATAATTGGAAACAGTGCGAATCCCATACTTGGATGTCATTCCGGAGGAATCCTGTTCCAATCGAGCACGGTGCTGAATAACAAACAAGATGCTTCCAGCATGACTTTTTTTTATTTTTGCAAACATCAATAAATAGTTACGAGCTATTTCGCCGTCCTAGTCAAGCATACCAAGCTCGAGCCGTCGGCGTTTATGATGTAGACCTCGCTCGGCCCGTCGCCATCCGATGAGAAAGCGATTCGCTTGCCGTCCGGCGACCAAAATGCCGCGCGTTCGGTGGCGCGGGTGTTCGTCATACGGCGCACGTTTTTGCCGTTTGCATCCATGATGTAGATTTCGCTATTTCCGTCGCGGTCGGAGGTGAATGAAAACTTTTTATTGTCGGGCGACCACGATGCCGCATTATCATTAAACGCGGTGGTGACAAGCCGCTGCACCTCAGTGCCGTCCGGCTTCATCGTGTAAATCTGGTTCTTGCCGGTGCGGTCGGAATAAAAAATTAGCCGCTTGCCGTCGCGCGACCAGTTTGGCACTTGATCATTGGCCTCGCCCGAAGTTATAACTCGAAAGTTGCTGCCATCGGCATTCATCGTGCAGATGCGCCATTTCTTGTCGTCGTCCCAATTGTTGCTCTCGCGCCATTGAAACACGATGGTCTTTTCATCCGGCGAATACACCGGCACGCCCGCGAAACCTTTCAGATTCGTGAGCTGCACAAGGTTCGAGCCATCAGCGTTCATCACATAGATGTTCGTGTCTTCGCCGTTGGCGCGCGGCGATTGAAAAACGATCCTGCGGCCATCGCGTGAAAAATAAGGATGCGCGTCCCTTCCTGGCGCATGCGTCAACCGAACCTGATTCGAGCCGTCGGCGTTCATCACATAAACTTCCGGATCGCCGTCGCGGTCCGAAGTGAATGCAATTTTCTTTCCGTCATGCGACCATTGCGGAAACATTTCATTCGCCTCGCGCTGTTGTGCAGGGGGTTGTTGAGCCAGCGCCGAGGCAACTCCGCATGTTATCACGCACAAGATTGTGATCATCCGATTTGCGCTTGGCAACGTAAAGTTGGTTTGAGCAAAAGCAATGACAGAAAAATGGAGGACAGAAAAACGCGACTGGGCATTATCGAAGAAATAATACCATGTGTCAACGAGAAACCGAAAAATTTTTCTGCCATACATTTTTCTGTCAATGCTTGATTGAAAAGTTAGAGCCATGCTAAACTCCTTCAACGAGAATCATCTCAGTGCCGGCACATTCCTGTCGCAGCGCCTTCGCAGCAGCATACTCGGGAGATTCCCACCAGGCACGCGCTTGTTGTGCAGTTGAAAATTCGAGAATCACAAAGCGTGGTGGATTCCACTTGCCCTCGAGCGTTTCAGTTTTGCCGCCGCGCACGAGATAACGGCCGCCATAAGCCGCAATCGAAGGCGGCGCGAGCTGCTTGTAACGCTCGTAAGTCTCCGCATCGTTCACTCTGATTTCAACGACGACGTAGGCCGGCATGATCTTCCCTTCTTTTTTGAAATACTATCTAAATTTTGGCTTCTGTTGATCACATTCAAGCTAATGATGAATCATCACGCTGCAACAAGATGGCAGCCGACTTCAGCCGGCTTGCACCTCAACAAAACTGCGGTGCAATGACTGAATAAGTTTACACGGCCTTGAATTTATTTCAACAGCTTCCACAGCACGAGCGCGATTGCTCCCAACATAATCGCCATTGACGCCGGCATGAGCCGGTTTTGCACGATTTGCCGCCGCGCCTCAAATGTTACCTTGCCCGTTTCCCAGTAAACCCAGTCATGCACCAGTTGATTCGTCGCCCCTCGTCCTCCTGAAGCCATCAGGACAAAGCCATTACCGGCCGCAGGATTCACTCGCACCGAAGCACCCGTTGCGGGAGCTGCACCGCCAGAATGCCCTACCACATGGCCATCAGCATCATTCGCAACGTAAAGCGTTTGACCCAAACCCCAGGTTCCCCCTGTCCCCCGGCTGGGGCGTCATCATTTGCTCCAACGTCTCCTGCCTGAGCACCGGATTCTCTCCGGTGTAGGCCAGGACAAACTGAGCCAGATCATGAGGCGTGGCGCGGAGCGAAACCGCGGCCTGCGCCGTATAGCGACGATGCGGGTGGGATTTCAGATCCCTGTCAAAACTGGTGGCCAGATCATGGGTACGACCCTCGGCTACTATCACCTCCAAATCAAAACTCGATTTCGTCATCCCCAACGGCTGCAAAACAGCATCTTTCATATAGTCGGCAAACGGCCGGTTTGTGACTTCCTCAATTAAAAGTTGCAAGACCGTATAGCCGGCGCTTGAATAAGACATGGTTGTTCCCGGCTCTCTTACAACCGTAACTCCATGGGGCTCACCCATATTCGTATCTTTTGGATAGGTGAGTGATTCTTCCAGAGTCTGTAGAGCCTCGCCCGGTAAAAAGCCACTAAAGCCAAAGCCATCGTCTATCCCCCCCGTATGG
>JBOHQZ010001004.1:0-2693 GCA_050732275.1 bacterium | reverse complement strand
AGGATGCGATAAAAATACATTGTGTTCGGGCTTAGGCCCGAGAGGTTTGAAAAACTCGTCACGTTGGTCCCGACCGTGGCAATTTGCACGTAAGTGCCGGCCGCCCCGGTCTTGCGCTCGATCTTGAAACCATCCTCGTTGTTGGCGCTATCCGCCCACGCGAGATTGATCTTGCTGCTGCTCACCGCGGTGGCGGTCAAGCCGCCCGGCCCTGCCGGCCCGACCAGCGCTGCCGTGTTGGTGGGACGCCCATAAAGAGTTGAAGTAAAAAACAGCCAGCCCAGCATACTAAAAATAGCTGAGCAGAAAAAGAGCAGAGTTCTCCCCTTTTCATTGACACGGAAGGAACCGTTGAAACTTTGCATAGCTTTCCTCATAACTTGAACAGTGAGCCGGCAGCGGATTCAGATGCCGTAACTATCTTGGTCTCGCCAAGCCACTTAGCCGCCTCGGAATACAGGCCAATAAAATCAAAGCCATTGATTCGTTTCGGCTAAATACGTTGCTGACCAGCCCCGTCCCAGCCAATGCATCGTCAATCCATGACAGGAAATTTCATCTAGCGAGGGAAAGCACTAAAACAACTCAACCGACCACGTAAACCAACTTCGCGAGCCGTTTAAATGCTGAAGAAATTAAAATATGGAGAGTCCATTCTTGGTGAGATCGCTCAACTCACAACTTTCAGCCATGAAAGAAAAGTTGCCCGGACGGCGCGCCGCAATGGAAAATGAGCGCGCGTTCTCACAACCGATTTCGCCAAGCCGGAGTCGATGGTGTGCTGAATGGTCACGTCAATTTGTAGCTTATATAACAGCAGCTTGCGGAAAACGCCTGGCGAACATTTTCAATTTAAATTGCTCGTGACGGGGCTGACCGTGATGCCATAACCAAAGCACATCGCGGTCAAACCGTCAACGAAATCTGCTCCCGTCAAAACAACGTTCGATGTCAGTCCTTGACTGCCAAGAGGCGGGTTCAGGCCCGCCGGCGTCTGCAAAACGTTCAAAACTTCCGGATAAAACGCCCCACAGAACGGCAGCGCCGGAAGAAGCCTGAGAGCAACAATGAAATGGTCAAAACGTTCGAGAAAACCGCGAAGGTGATTGATCGAGCCGGAAAACGGCACCCCAACACAGGCCAAGAAAGAAGGGCGCGGTGCGAATTGTATATAAAAACACAAAATCGTATGATGCTTTTACAAAGTTGTGCTTAACTTACCGGCAAGCCTCGCAGTTTGCGAACAACAGCGCCGCACAATTTTTAGCGTCATACCAAAAACTGGACAAGCCCGGCTGCCTCGGCAGAATTTACACTCATTGCAAGCTCTCGAAACGCCAAACGGCTTTCACTTGTTTGCGGATCGGACGGCGAGCATCAACTTATCATAAAAATCTTGAATCGCTTGCGGCACGTCTTTTCCCGGTTCCAATCCCGGCCACGACACGACAGTGGTGTCACTCCCGCTGATGCACCACACCTGCGTCGTCATATTGCCGGTTCTTTGATGAGACCATTGCGAAAAAGTTTTTGCCTCGAACATTTGCCACAGCGGTTGCAAGGTTGCCGGCTGCGCCATACCCGAAATTTCGAGCTTGTCGCGCCGGAAATAAAGGCCGGACCATTTTTCGATTTTGCCGTCGCTGTGAATGATGTATCCTTCCGCCATGCCGGTGAAGCCGCCGCCGCTGCCAAAAATGATGGTGAAATCCTTTGCCGGCGAATTTTGATCGCGTGACGCCGTATGGCAAGCGTTAAAGCATATCGACAACGTCAGGCAAAACTCGAGCAGATAATCCCGGCCGATTTTCATATTCACTCATCCTTAAAAAGTTTTCTGAAATTTTTTGCTTTTCTCGGCGACACGCAGTGCCATTGGCGAATTTCGGCGGAGAAGCTATTCCCGCCAATTAAAGTTGAGAACACCGCAAGATACTAAAGCCACGCCAATTAGGCAAGTGTAAAAAAATTGATGCGCCTTTAAAATTTTTAGCTCCATGAACTTTGGCCTTTTTATCTTTTTGTGCCCTTTCCGTATATTGGCACAATGGCGGTATAATTATCATGAATAATTCTCGGTCTATTGAAAGCTCCGCTCGGCTGAGGGCGTGCCAAGGAAGCCGATGGCTGCAGGCTATGGCCGCGGGTTACGCCCTGGGGCAGCGTGCGCAAGTTACGCCCGTCGTGGCGATGTCCACAACATGATGTTGTTGGGTTGCTTGCAAATCGTTACATCGCACCAGTTGGTTCAAAAAGGATGAAGTGCGTCTAAATGAGCAAGCCGGAATACAACTCACGACGTCAGGAATCATCGTCCGCCACGTTTTTGCAGCGCCTGTTTTCCCGGCGGCGCAAAACGCGCCCGCACGAGCAGCCAATAGACCGCGGCCGCCACCGGTCCAACATCGGCACTTCCTCGCATCGGCGTGTTCGCCTTGTCTTCTTCTCCACCTGGGGCAGCGACTATCAGCAGATCGATTTGAGCGCGGCCAAATTCGCCAGCCTCTTGCTCGGCTTCGCCTGCGTTTTCGGCGCGTTGACCGCGTTGACGGCCTACGGCCTTACCCTCCTCGTGCAAAACTATCGACTCACTTCACTCACTGACGATCAGCAAATTCTGCGCAGCCGTCTCAATCAAATGCAAACACGCGTCCAAAACCTGGGGCGGCGCCTCAACGGCTTGGATGGCGAAG
>JBOHQZ010001003.1:0-2694 GCA_050732275.1 bacterium | reverse complement strand
ACGCATGCGTCATGAGATGAAAAAGCCCAGCCATGTATCCGCCGACGCCCAACGCGGCAATCATATAACCGAGTTGGCTGATGGTGGAATACGCCATCACCTTTTTGATGTCCATCTGTGTGATGGCAATGGTGGCCGCTATGAACGCAGTAATGCCGCCGATCACGCCGATGAAGAGCAAAGCGTCAGCGGAATAAAATACATAAGTGCGGCCAACCAAATACACGCCGGCGGCAACCATCGTGGCAGCGTGGATCAAAGCCGAAACCGGCGTCGGGCCTTCCATCGCATCCGGCAGCCACACGTGCAAGGGGAATTGTGCCGACTTGCCAATCGCACCGAAGAAAATCAAAATGCCGGCAGCAGTCAAAAGCCCGCCGCTCAATTTGCCGTCGGCGACACCGGCAAAAACTTCGTCAAAACGGAACGTGCCGAGCGTGGCGATGATGATCATGATGCCGATGAACATGCCGATGTCACCCACGCGTGTCGTGATGAAGGCTTTAATCGAAGCGTCGGTAGCGGATTTCTTTTCATACCAGTGGCCGATGAGTAAGTAGGAGCTGAGGCCGACCAACTCCCAGAAAATGTAGATGCCGAAAAAATTGTCTACCAACACCAATCCGAGCATCGAGAAACTGAAGATTGCAAGATAGGCAAAATAGCGGCTGTAGCGCACGTCGCCGTGCATGTAGCCGATGGAGAACAGATGCACGAGCGCACTAACCAGCGTCACGACGACCAGCATGACAGCGGTGAGATTATCGATCAGAATGCCGAAACTGATATTCACCGAGCCGACGTGAATCCATTCAACCGTGTGCGTGATTTTAAAAGCAGGATCATAATTGGCCAGCACGCGGCCAAAGATCATAATGGCCAAAATCAACCCGATAAACATCGCTGAGGTGGGCAGCCAATCGCCTTGGCGCGGCAAACGTTTGCCAAAAAAAATTTGGATGACAAACGCCGCCAGAGGCAATAGCAGAATGACGAGAGCTTGGGTGAGAATGGGGTTGTCCAAAATTTTCCTCCTCGCCCCGATCTAAAGATCGGGACTGATATGTGTAAGCCCGATAAATCGGGCTAAATTTTCAGGGCGCTTTAGCGTCCTTTCACCTCTTAGCCCCAAAATTTATTTTGGGGCGATTGGGGGCGATATATCATCCCGCCAGCGAATCCGCCTCGTCCAAATTGACCGAGCGCATGCGTTGGTAAATATTCAAGACGATGGCCAATGCGACAGCCGCGCCGGCAGCAGCGACGACGATCACAAAAATGCCGAACATTTGGCCATCGAGATCTTTGTCGAGATAACGCGCGAAGGCGATGAAATTAATATTCGCCGCGTTGATGATCAACTCGACGCCCATCAACACGGTGACCGCGTTTCTTTTGGTGATCACCGCCAGCAAACCGAGCGCGAACAAAATCGCGCCCAACACGAGAAAATGCGTCAATCCAACCGGAGTCATCATCGCGCCTCCCTCCTGCCGATAAATGCCGCGCCGACGAGGGCGGCCAATAGCAATACCGAGACGATTTCAAATGGGATCAAATAATCCGTCATGAACAAATTGCCGATGGTTCGAGCGGTGGGCGCCGGCTCGCTCACCTGAGTTTTCTGCCAGGGCGTCATCCAGATCATACGCAGCAAAATCGCTGCGACACCGGCACACACGATGGTGGCAGGAAGCATTTGCAACGTGCCAGTGCGCATCTCCAGGCCGGTGATGCGCTGCGATAACATGACGCCGAAGAGCAGCAACACCAAAATGCCGCCGACGTAGATCAACAATTGCGTGGCGGCAATGAAATCGGCGCCGAGCATGACGTAAACGCCGGCAACGCCGAATAACGCGAACAACAAGCCGATGGCGTTATAAATGATGTTCTTGGAAAAAACCATCGTGGCCGCGGAGAACAAAGTAATCGCGGCGATCACGTAAAACATCACGTCGAATGAGGTCATGAGTTTTTCCTAAAACTAAAACGTGATTCGTAAAGCGTAATTCGTAACAACCGGCAACGAGAAAGCGGCATCAAGCCAACATCCACAACCCGACGCCGAGAATGCAGGCGAAGCTGAAGGGCGTCAACACTTTCCACGACAAGTGCATAAGCTGATCGACACGCAAGCGCGGCAGCGTCCAGCGCAGCCACATGTAGGTAAACATGAGAAAAGCGCCTTTGAGCGTGAACCAAACGACGCCCCACGCGCCGGTATTCAGGAATCCTGGAATCGGGCTGGACCAGCCGCCGAGGAAGAGCGCGGCGCCGACTAATGCGACGATCAGCATTTCGGCATATTCGCCGAGCATGAAGATCGACCACTTGAAACCACTGTACTCGGTGTGAAAGCCGGCGACCAGCTCGGATTCGGCCTCGGGAAGATCGAAAGGCGTGCGGTTGCACTCGGCGAGCGTGGCGAGATAAAAAATAACGAAGGCAATGAGATTGAAAGGAAAGTAACGCCAAATGAGCCAGCGATGAATGCCGCCATCCTGCGCCAGGCTGATGTCGTTGAAATTCAGCGAGCCGACTTGCATGACGACGACGATAATGGCGAGGCCGGCAGGGATTTCATAACTCACGATTTGCGCCGCGGCGCGCATGCCGCCCAGCAACGCCCATTTATTATTGGAGGCCCAGCCGGCGAGGAGAATGGCGATCACCGAAAGTGAGGTGATCGAG
>JBOHQZ010001002.1:0-2695 GCA_050732275.1 bacterium | reverse complement strand
CAGCCGCGTTAATCGGTGCAGATTTGAAAACGCTACTCGAATGCGCGCAAACCATGGCGTGCAATAGCGAAGGTTGCAATTGCCCGCACGGCGGCGATAATTCCTCCGCCAAGCTCGGCGCGATTATGGGAGTATTGGCTGCTGCCAGTCGCGATAAAGTTACGTTGGTCGCTTCGCCGCCCATCAAGTATTTTGGCGCATGGGCGGAGCAGTTGATCGCCGAGAGCACCGGCAAAGAAGGCAAAGGCATTTTGCCCGTCGATGGCGAAGAACTCGGCGCGCCGAACGTTTATGCCAATGATCGTTTGTTTGCCTATCTTCGTCTCGAAGGTGACACGACCTATGATGCCAAAATCGAAGCGCTCCGCCAAGCCGGCCATCCGGTCGTGCAGCTTAATCTGCACGATTTGTACGATCTCGGCGCGGAGTTCTTTCGCTGGGAAATGGCGACGGCCGTTGCCGGCTGGCGCCTCGGCATCAATCCGTTCGACCAACCGAACGTTGAATCGGCAAAAGTGTTGGCGCGGCAAATGGTTGCGGCGTATCAAAAAGAAGGCAGGCTGCCCGAGTTGACACCGAGCTTGCGCGTCAACGGCGTCGCCGTTTATTCGGATTTCGCCGTGAAAAGCTTGAGTGAAGCGCTCAACAAATTTCTCGCACAAGCGCAACCGGGACGCAGTTACGTGGCGTTGCAGGCTTTCGTGCAACCGACGCCAGAAACCGGCGTTGCATTCCACAAATTACGGACAAAAATTCAAACGCGCTTGCGTCTCGCCACGACGGTGGGTTACGGCCCGCGCTTTTTGCATTCCACCGGCCAATTGCATAAAGGCGATGCGGGCAACGGTCTCTTCATCCAATTTACTTCCGACCCCAAACAAGATGCACCGATTCCCGACGAAGCTGGCGCACCAAAATCTTCGATGACGTTCGGCGTGCTCAAATTGGCGCAAGCGTTGGGAGATCGGCAAGCGTTGCTCGATGCCGGCCGCCGCGTTAGCCGTTTTCATTTCGGCAAAAATGTTGTCGAGAGATTGCATCAATTGGCCGATGCGGTGAGTTGATTCTAAAAATTCGAACGCGGTAACACGAATCAAGAACGCGATAGGAATTTTAACTGAAATCATGAAGCCTGATCTTCGTATCTTTCCAACCGCCGGTGAACTGAACCGCGCCGCGACAGAAGCTCTTGTGCAGCTTGTCAACAACACCATTGCGCGTCAGGACCGCTTTGCCGTCGCTCTCGCCGGCGGCAATACACCGCGCGCGATTTATCAAATATTGGCAACTGAATATCGGCAGCAGATTCCGTGGGCGCAAGCTCATCTCTTTTGGAGCGACGAGCGCTATGTTCCAATGGACGATCCCAATAGCAATTATCGCATGGTGCGCGAGTCGCTGTTGGATCACGTTCCCATTCCCGCTGAAAACATTCATCACATGCCGACAGAATTTCCGCAACCTGATGATGCCGCCCAAAATTATGAGAAAACGCTGAGTGATTTCTGGAAGGCTTCGTTGCCATGCTTTGATTTGCTGCAATTGGGATTGGGGTCCGATGGGCATATCGCTTCATTGTTCCCATATTCATCACTTCTGCAAGAACAAAAGCGGCTCGTCGCGGCAGTAACCGATAGCCCAAAACCTCCACTCATTCGCTTAACGTTGACCTTACCTGCAATCAATCATGCCGCACAGATTCACTTTTATGTGGCCGGCTCGGAAAAGGCAGAAGCATTGAGGTCAACTCTCGAAGGCCCGCGCGATCCCCAAAAATTTCCGGCGCAAGCCGTGCAACCGGAAAACGGCGAAGTGATTTGGTGGGTGGATGAAAAAGCGGCAAACATGCTCGAGTAACCCAGACCGCCGGTCTGGGATGCACGCCTTAAAAAGTTCGGCACAGAATGACATAGTGTTATTGAGGTTATTATGCCAACACTTGAAAAATACGACGCCATTATCATCGGCACTGGACAGGCCGGAAAGCCGCTCGCGATCGATCTCGGCAATGCCGGATGGAAAACCGCCATCATCGAAAAAGCGCACGTTGGCGGCACGTGTGTGAACGTGGGTTGCACGCCGACGAAAACGATGGTCGCGAGCGGTCGCGTGGCGTATTTGGCGCGGCGTGGCGCGAATTATGGCGTTCATACCAGCTCGGTGAAAGTCGACATGACCAAAGTGCGCCAGCGCAAAAGAGCCATCGTGGAAAGCTTTCGTAATGGCGGACAGTCTCGTCTTGAGAATACCAAAAACGTCACACTAGTGTTTGGCGAGGCGAGCTTCACCGGCTCCAAGATGATTGAAGTGAAATTGAACAGCGGCGGTACTCGCCAGCTCGCTGCCGATAAAATTTTCATCAACACCGGCGGCCGTCCGGAGAAACCGCCGGTGGAAGGACTGGATTGCCTGCCTTATCTCGACTCCACTTCGATTATGGAATTGGATGTTGTGCCCGAACATCTTCTCGTTCTCGGCGGTGGCTACATCGGATTGGAATTTGGCCAGATGTTCCGCCGCTTTGGCAGTGAGGTGACCATCGTGCAGCGCGGCAAGCAATTGCTGGCGCGCGAAGACGATGACGTCGCCGAGGAAGTGGCTAAAATTATGCGAGAAGATGGCATTGAGGTGTTGCTGGAAACGGCTGCGCTTCGCGTTGAAAATTCTGCCGACGACAAAATTAATTTGACAGTGC
>JBOHQZ010001001.1:0-2697 GCA_050732275.1 bacterium | reverse complement strand
ATTCCTGCGCCCGAACTTTCATTTGAAGAGCCAAACCTGACTTTTTTGATTCGCGAGATCGAAAGTCAATACTTTGCATCGCAACCTTAAAAGAAGATGAAGAGACGTCGCGTTTAGATGCTCGTCATGCCGCTCTCGATGCGGACGACGCGTTTTCTCGGCGAGGGCCGCGACTCGAACAAAGAATAGTTGTGTGTGGCCATCAACACCGCGGTGCCGCGGGCATTGATCTTTTCGAGCAAATCCATGATGCCTTGTGTTGTCACCGGATCGAGGTTGCCGGTTGGCTCGTCGGCCAGAAGAATGAACGGATCGTTCACCAACGCGCGCGCGATGGCCACACGCTGCTGCTCGCCGCCGGAAAGCTCGGTTGGCATCTTATAGCGCTTGTGGCTGAGGCCGACGTTCGCCAAAGCCCGCAACACTTTGCGCTTGATGTCTTTTCGCTTGGCGCCGGTCACTTGTAGTGTGAACGCCACGTTATCGTAAACGTTGCGGTCTTCGAGCAATTTGAAATCTTGAAAAATGATGCCGAGCTGCCGGCGCAGATATGGAATCTCTTTGGGAGCAATCTTATTGGAGTTGAAGCGGCCGACCACGACCTGGCCATCCGAAGGAGGCTCGGCCATATAAATCAGCCGCAACACCGTGCTTTTGCCGGCGCCGCTCGGACCAATAAGAAAAACAAATTCGCCGGCGCGTATCGTCAAATTGACGCCTTTGAGGCCATCACCACCGCGATAACGCAAATGTACATTCGACAAGCGGACAACGTTCATGACACACAGACGGTATGGGCCAACACGAACAACATGGGCGAACGCGAACCAACAAAACACACGGACTGTATAGACGAACACGGACAAATAAATTGTTTTCCGCGTGTGTCCATCAAGGCCGAGTTTCAGAGCCGTTTCAATACGAAATGCACGCGGTCGGATTTTTCCGTGCCGGGACGGCGCGACATGCCGTCAAAACATCCGGCCATCATCCATTGCTCGGGATCGATCATCGCTTCGATCTCGCGCAACGAATAGATGCGCTGCACGTGCCGCTCGTACAGGCTCGGACCGCCGGCAATCTCATTGGTGATGAAGAACTCGTTGATTTGCATTTTCCGATACGGCTTGAAAGAAGCGCGCCGCACGTAAGAGAACTCGAGATAATCGTCGCGCTCGTAATAATTGAGAAAATTCCTGCGGCAATTGCGCTCCGTACAGATATCGAAAATGAACAAACCGCCCCGGCGCACGGCATGCGCGACACTATTCAGCGTTTGGCGGGCGGCCTTCGGCTCCAGACAATAATTGAAGCTGTCGTATAGGCAAAGCACCGCATCGACCGGCTCGGCCACGGCGAGCGTTTGCATATCGCCGCGCCAGACGTGATTTTTGGCGAAAGGCGCCAGCGTCTCAGCGGCTTGTTGCGCCATATAGAACGAATAATCCACGCCGAAGACGTTGTAGCCGCTTTTGGCCAGCTCGACCAACGTTTTTCCGGTGCCGCACGCCAATTCGAGAACGCGTGCCACCGCGCGCTCGCCGGCCAGCGTGAACAAGTCGATCACGTATCTCGTCCAGCGCGGGTAATTGACGTGGCGCATGAGGTGATCGTAAAAATACGCCACCTTGCTGTATGCCGGCACGTGCCTAATTTTCTGCGAGAATATCTGCGGCAAGCCGTATCGCTTCCACCATGCTGGTGGCGTCGGCGAGATTTTTTCCGGCAATGTCGAAAGCGGTGCCATGATCGGGTGAAGTTCGAATAACCGGCAATCCGGCGGTGTAATTGACGGCGCGCCCGAAGCCGAACATTTTCAGGGGAATCAATCCCTGGTCGTGATACATTGCGAGATAAACTTCGAACCGTTTTTGCTTGTACTGTCCAAAAAGTGCGTCCGCGGAAAAAGGGCCGTCGGCGGCAATTCCTTCCGTTCGGGCAAGTTGAATAGCCGGCGTGATGATCGTTTGCTCCTCCTCACCCAACAAGCCGCCTTCACCGGCGTGAGGATTCAATCCTGTTACCGCAATGCGAGGTGCGGCTAAACGAAAGCGCGCCGACAAATCCTGGTGCACAACGCGCAAGCGGCGCAAGATCAAATCCGTTGAAAGCGCCGCCGCCACTTGCCGCAGCGGCAAATGCGTTGTCACCAGGGCCACACGAAAATCTTCCGCCACCAGCATCATTGCGAAATCACGCGCGCCGAAACCTTCCGCCAGCAACTCGGTTTGGCCGGGATAGCGATAGCCGGCAAGGTGCAAGGCATGCTTATTCACCGGCGCGGTAACGATGGCATGCACTTTTTTTTCTAGCGCCAGCGTAATCGCGCGCCTCAACGCGGCGCCGGCAATTTTGCCGGCCGGGATCGACAGCGCACCGATTTGAACCGGCGCAGACTCTTCGTTCGCATCAACTAGAACCACCGGCGCGTCCGCCGGCCACGCCTCCCAATTGGAAATTTTCGGGAGGGGCATGGACAAGCGCAAATGTTTTTGCCAAAATTCCATCACTGCAGCCGGGCCGATGATCGCTATTCTGAAATCATGCGGAGAAGCAAAAATTTGGGCCAGCGCCTTCAGTGTCACTTCCGGGCCGATGCCGTTCATATCGCCGATGGTGATGGCGATAGTTTTGTTCGACTGCTCATTCATGCAAATCTCGTGCAACAACGCAGATTTTATAATATAGCGGGTGAGC
>JBOHQZ010001000.1:0-2709 GCA_050732275.1 bacterium | reverse complement strand
CCAACAGTTTCTATATTGAAATGTAGCAAAAGTCTCTTTGCGAGGTTATATTGGGAAAAAGAGAAAATTTTCCCTGAACCTTAAACGCGGAGGCGTTATGCGCTACTTCAAAGACATCGCCACATTTGTTGCGGGTAAAATGGTTTTTCTGGGCATCGACATGCATAAACAACATTGGGATCTTTGTTTTATCTGCGATGGCGAAGTCGTGGAAGAAATTCGCATCAAGGGTGATTTGATTATGCTCCTTTTCGTGTTGCGGAATTATTCCACTGCACGTCAAATTCGCATCGTTTACGAAGCCGGCTTTAGCGGCTTTTGGGTCTATCGCCAACTCCGCGAACGTGGTTATGAGTGCATGGTCACGGCGCCGAGCCTGATCCCGCAGGACCACAGCCATGTCAAGACCAACAAACGAGATGCCCGTGCCCTGGCTTCCTATTTTGCCGCTGGTATTCTTAAAGCGGTTTATGTACCACCTGTCGAAGTCGAAGCCGACCGGCGCGTGGTACGTCGGCGTGCGCAATTGGGTAAACAATTGACGCGGGCGAAAAATCATATCAAGTCCTTTTTGCATCTGCATGGCCTGAAAACACCAGACGATATTCGGTCGAGCTGGAGCAAACGCTATGTTGCGTGGCTCAACGCGATCACCTGGGAACAATCGTCCGATGCCTTCACATTCCGAAATCTGTTAACTTGCTATCAGCGTCATCGCCAAGATTTGGCCGAAGTCACGCAGCAATTGCGCCAACTGTCACGGTTTTCACGTTACACCGACCACTTCAAGCGCTTATGCACGGCGCGCGGCGTCGGGTTGATTACCGGCATGACCTTCTTGCTGGAAATCTTCGACTTTGGTCGGTTTCGCCGCGCCGAAGAATTCGCCAGCTATCTGGGGCTGACGCCGGCGCAATACTCATCGGGAGAAAACGTGCGTTTGGGTCACATCACCCGTCAAGGCAATGCGGCGTTGCGTGCGGTGCTGGTGGAAAGCGCCTGGACGGTGATTCGTCACGACCCGCATTTGCGTGCCAAGTACGAGCGTCTTCGTCAACGTGGCACCAACGGCAAGAAAGCCATTGTCGCCGTCGCCCGCAGCTTGGCGATTCGCTTGCGCCGCTGCTTGTTAGACCAAATCGACTATGTCATCGGCGTATGTTGAGCCGCTGATCCTTTTGATGGTCACTTGAAAGAATAAATCAGACGACCGCGATTCTATCCTATGATCAACTCTGGCTATGGCCGGAGGAAAGCTTGACCAACAGTTTGCGGCGTCTTTTGTTTTCCTTTACGAACAGAAAACTTGTCGGCCATGTTGCCATTGGCACGTGGACCACGAATAGCAGAATGTCAGAGAACAAGTGATCCGTCAAAAGCTTTCGCTCGTTGACAGAATCGTCTACACATTTTCGACCACAAAACGGTCGAAAATGTGTGCTTCGTAATTTCAGTTGTGCTAAACACCAGCACAACTGAAATTACGAAGGTTGATAAAAACCTCGCGATGAGAAAGAAATTACTTGCATTTCAATATAGCGGATAGATGAACCCAACTGCAAAAAGCTTTTCAGTTGGGCTTATCCATCCGTTGGTCAATTTTTTGATTAATTTGTTTTTTGCACAGAGTTGATTAAGAGTGCCCTCATGGCCAAGATTTTAGCGGTCGACGACGAACCTGCCATCCGCAAAGCCCTGGCGCTTTCGCTGAGCGGCGATGGCCACGCCGTTACCGAAGCCGACTCCAAACCAGCCGCGCTGGAACGGCTCCACGAACATCATTTTGATCTCGTCGTCACCGACCTGTTCATTCCCACCGAAACCGACGGGCTTGAAATTCTGAAAGCCTGCAAATCGTTCCAGCCCGAAGCGATGGTGATCACGATCACCGCACACGGCTCCATCGAGCGCGCCGTCGAGGCGGTGAAAGTCGGCGCCGATGATTTCATCGCCAAAGGCTTTGCGATGGAGGAGCTCAAGCTGCGGCTCGAAAAGCTGCTGGAGCAAAAACGGCTGCGCGAAGAAAATCGCCGGCTGGCTGAAAACTACCATCGCTTGCGGCAAGAGATCGAAGGCCGTTATCGCTTTGAGCAGATTATCGGAAACAGCAAAGCCATCCGCGATCTGCTGGAGTTGCTCTCACGTGTCGTTGATGACCGTGACACGACCGTGCTATTGCAAGGCGAAAGCGGCACCGGCAAAGAGTTGGTGGGCCGGGCGATTCATTACAACGGCCTGCGCAAAGATAGGCCCTTTGTCATTGTCAACTGCGCTGCCTTGCCGGAACATTTGCTCGAAAGCGAATTGTTTGGTTATGAGAAAGGCGCCTTCACCGGCGCACTGCGTGACAAACCCGGCAAGTTTGAAATCGCCGAGGGTGGCACGGTGTTTCTCGATGAAATCGGCGACATCAGCCCGAAAGTGCAAGTGGAATTGCTGCGCTTCACGCAGGATCACACGTTCGAGCGCGTCGGCGGCAACCAGCCGATGACTGTGGATGTTCGCATTATCGCTGCAACGAACAAACGGCTCGATGAAGAGGTGAAGCAGGGCCGTTTTCGCGCCGATCTTTTCTATCGCTTGAATGTGATCCCGATTTATGTCCCGCCGTTGCGCCAACGCTGCGAAGACATCCCCCTATTGGCTACTCATTTTGTGGAGAAATTCCGCCGCGAGAAAAACCGCGCCATTCATCTCGCGCCGGAGACT
>JBOHQZ010000999.1:0-2710 GCA_050732275.1 bacterium | reverse complement strand
CGCTTCTGCACGAACTCCGCGGTGATTTCGATTTTTTTGATTTTCTCGTTGGGCACGTCAAAAAGAAAGTCTTCCAGCAGCAACGTCATCACCGTGTGCAACCGGCGGGCGCCGATGTTCTCGGTGCGCTCGTTGACTTCGAAAGCGATTTTGGCAATTTCTTTAATCGCCTCCGGTGTGAAATTGATTTTAACTTCCTCGGTGGCCAACATGGCCGTGTATTGTTTGATCAGCGCATTTTGCGGCTCGGTGAGAATGCGCACGAAATCCTCAGCCGTAAGGCTGGTCAGCTCGACGCGGATCGGAAAGCGGCCCTGCAATTCCGGAATCAGATCCGACGGCTTGGAGACATGAAACGCGCCGCTGGCGATGAAGAGCACGTGATCGGTTTTGACCATGCCGTACTTGGTGAAGACATTCGTGCCTTCCACCACCGGCAACAAGTCGCGCTGTACGCCCTCGCGCGAGACGTCCGGCCCCACCTGGCTCTTCTCGCCGGCGATCTTGTCGATCTCGTCGAGAAAAACGATACCGGAATTTTCCACGCGCAAGATCGCTTCTTTGATCACCTGATCCATGTCGATGAGCTTCTGCGCTTCTTCCTGCGTGAGATATTTGCGCGCTTCCGCCACCGTCATCTTGCGCTTTTTGATTTTCCTGGGAAAAATGTTTCCCATGAGATCCTGCAGGTTGACGCCCAGCTCTTCGACGCCGATGGGTGAGATCACCTGCATCATCGGAAAGCCTTCCACCGGCACATCCAGCTCGACGTAACGATCTTCGAGTTTGCCATCCACGAGCTGCTGGCGCATTTTCTCACGCGTGCGCCGATGCCGCTCTTCCAGCTCGAGCATATCCGCAGGGCTGACAGCAGCCGGCGCCGCCGGCTTGTCTTCGTCTTCATCCTCCGTATTCGGAGCCGCGCTGCGGCGTGATTTCGGCAGCGGGAACAAAAGATCCAACAGCCGCTCGTTCGCCAATTGCTCGGCCTGCGCCTGCACCGAGATGGTTTTTTCCGAACGAACCATCGACACCGAGAGATCGGTCAAGTCGCGAATGATCGACTCCACATCGCGGCCAACGTAACCAACTTCGGTGAATTTCGAAGCCTCGACTTTGATGAACGGCGCGTTGGCGAGACGTGACAACCGGCGCGCGATTTCAGTTTTACCTACACCGGTCGGCCCAATGAGAATGATGTTATTGGGCATGATCTCTTCGCGCAGCTCTTCTGTCACGCGCTGCCGGCGCCAGCGATTGCGCAAGGCGATGGAAACCGAACGCTTGGCTTTATTCTGACCGATGATGTATTTGTCCAATTCCGCCACGATCTCGCGCGGCGTCAACTTTTGCATTTCATCCATTATTGTTCAACTCTTCGATGACGAGATTTTTGTTTGTATAAATGCAGATGTCGGCGGTGAGGTTCATCGCTTCTTCCGCGATCTGCCGGGCCGTTAAATTGGAATAGCGCACCAGCGCGCGCGCCGCCGCCATCGCAAAGCCGCCGCCGGAGCCGATGGCGATGATACCGTCATCCGGCTCGATGACGTCGCCGGTGCCGGAAATGACGAACGCTTTTTCCTTGTCCATCACCACAAGCTGGGCTTCGAGGCGGCGCAGAAAACGGTCGGTGCGCCATTCCTTCGCCAGCTCGACCGAGGCACGGCTGAGATTGCCGCGATATTGCTCGAGACGCTGCTCGAATTTTTCAAACAACGCAAACGCGTCCGCCGCCGCGCCGGCAAAACCGACGATGACGGTGTCTTTGTGAAGCTTGCGAACCTTGCGCGCGTTCATTTTCAGCACGGTCTCGCCATAAGTTACCTGGCCGTCGCCGGCCATCGCGCAACCGCCTTTGTGGCGGATGCCGAGAATCGTCGTCGCATAAATAACCGGAAACATGCCGTGAAGTTGTCTTTGCATCAATAGTTTCTCAATAAAATTAATAGGATCAAATTTTTCGCCGCAAGCGCGACACCGGAAGCATCATTTGCTCGCGGTATTTGGCCACGGTGCGCCGCGCCACGTTCGCGCCTTCAGACTTGAGCATCGCCGCAATGGTTTGATCGTTGAGTGGGTGGTGCGGGTCTTCGCCGTCGATGATTTCTTTGATGCGCTGCTTGATGCGGCGATTCGACACGTCTTCGCCGTCGTCGCGCCTGATCGCTTCGCTGAAGAAATATTTCAGCTCGAAAACGCCGTGCTCGGTCTGCACGTATTTGCCGTTGGTCACGCGCGAGACGGTGGAAATATCCATGCCGATCTCGTCGGCAATGTCCTTCAGAATCATCGGCTTGATGAACGCCTTGCCTTTTTCAAAAAACTCGCGCTGCTTCTGAATGATGGTTTCCATCACGCGCAAAATGGTCAGGCGGCGCTGATGAATCGAATTGATCAGCCAGCGCGCTGACTCCAAACGCTTTTTGACGAATTCCTTCGCTTCTTTGGTTTGCTGCTGCGAGCTGGTTTTTTGCAGCAGGATATTCTTGTAACGATTGTTGATGCGCAAGTGCGGCACGTTGGAATCGTTCAAGACCACGGTAAAATCATCGCCGTCGCGCTCGACCGTAATATCCGGAATGATCACGTTCTCATGATAGGAAAAATATCCCTCGCCGGGTTTGGGATTGAGATGCATGATCTCGTCATTCGCTGCTTTGATTTGCTCGAGCGTGATATTCAATTTCTTGGTGATTTTCTCGTAACG
>JBOHQZ010000998.1:0-2717 GCA_050732275.1 bacterium | reverse complement strand
CAATTTCCGCGGATGGATTTTGCGCTCTCGCGCCAGCTCGATTTTCAAGAGCCGGACTTTGAAAAATTTATTTGTTTGCGCCTGGCTTACGAAGCTTTGCGCGAAGGCGGCACCGCGCCGGCCGTGCTCAATGCCGCCAACGAAGAAGCCGTTCAAGCTTTTTTGCGCGAAGCGATTCGTTTCGACCAAATTCCTCATTTGGTTGATCTGGCCCTGCAGCAACATCAAAATCACCGCCTGGCCGATTTCGATGGCGTGCTTGCAGCGGATGGTTGGGCGCGCGATTTTGTACGACAGCGGATAGTTAGTTGAATTGCAGCAGTTCACCGCCCGGACGCTTGGTGCGAGGCTGAAGGTTTTTGTGTAATAAGTTTGCTCAAATCAAAAAGCGTCTGGACTGTTACTGTTACGTAGAATTTGACCACAAGAGGCGAATCATGTTGCATGATATTCTGGTTTTTATCCCGGTCTTGGGCTTGCTGGTTTTTGTCCACGAGCTGGGGCATTTTTTGGCTGCGAAGTGGGCGGGCATTCGGGTCGAGCGTTTTTCGTTGGGCTTTCCTCCGCGCATGATCGGGAAAAAAATCGGCGACACCGATTATTGCATTTCGTGGATTCCGCTCGGCGGTTACGTAAAAATGGCCGGCATGATCGACGAGAGCATGGATACCAAAGTCGAAGGGCAGCCGTGGGAGTTCATGTCCAAGCCGGTTTGGAAACGGGCGATCGTCATTGCTGCGGGCCCGGTTATGAACGTGCTCCTGACGGTGGCTTTTTTTACTGCCTTGCACTTTGCTTACGGCCTGCCGCAAGCCGCCAACGAGCCCGTCGTGGCTCAAGTCATTGATGATTCGCCGGCTGCAAAGATCGGTTTGCAGGCCAATGATCGCATCCTGTCTGTGAACGGCCAGCCCGTTGAAACCTGGGAGCAATTAACCCTGCTCATTCACGCCAACCCGGAAAAGGAAATCGTCCTCGAATGGGAACGCCAAGGTGAAAAGCTGCAAACCACCGTGATGCCGCGCCGCGATCCGCAAGACCAGAAAGGCAAGATTGGCATCGGCCCGAAGGTCGAGATTCGTGAGGCTGGCTTGGGCGAATCCTTTGTAGCCGCCAGTGGCCGCGCTTGGTTTCTCACCCGGGAAATAGGCAAATTTATGGGCCGGTTATTTAGCGGCCAGGAGTCGGTTCGAGAAGGTTTGGCTGGGCCGGTGCAAATGATGAAGATGGCCGGCCAGTTTGCGCGCGAAGGCTTGGGCGAAGTAGTAAATTTCGTCGCCGTGATCAGCCTGCAACTGGCGCTGCTGAATCTGTTGCCGATTCCCGCGCTCGACGGCGGGCACCTGGTCTTTCTCGGCATCGAAGCGGTTTTGCGCCGGCCGGTTTCAGTGCGCGCGCGCGTCATCGTGCAACAGGTCGGCATGGCTTTGCTATTGGCGCTGATGGTGTTTATTTTCATCAACGACTTTCAAAAGATTTTTCGGTGAAAAATAAATTGCTCGCAGTGAAAGGGCCGGCCTCGGAAAAGAGGCCGGCCTTTTTATTTGCGCCGGTAAAAGTGTATTCCCTCAGTGAAGGGGGGTAGCGCAGACATCTTGTCTGCAGTCTGGAAGACTGCGCTACGATTTTCCCCCTGTGACTGAGGCATTACGTAAAAGTTACGTTCCGGCTTGACTTCGATCTCTTATTTTGTTAATTTGAAGTTGGTTAATCCACGTCGGAAGTGACACAAAACCATCTCAACCAAAACCGGGAAAGGTGCGATCATGAAATTTGCAAAACGGATGGAGCATTTGGGCACGGAGACGGCGTTTGAGGTTTTGGGTCGCGCAAAAGCTTTAGAAGCGCAAGGGAGAAAAATCATTCATTTGGAGATCGGCGAGCCGGATTTCGACACGCCGCTGTTCATTCGCGAAGCGGCGAGCCAGGCGTTGAAAAACGGTCGCACGCATTACACGCCGGCTGCCGGCATTCCGGAGCTGCGCCAGGCGATTTGCGAAGAGGTGACACGCCGCCGCGGTGTGGCCGTGCGCCCGGAAAACGTCGTCGTCACGCCCGGCGCCAAGCCGATCATTTATTTTCCCATCACCGCGCTGATCGAAGAAGGCGATGAAGTCATTTATCCTAACCCCGGTTTCCCGATCTATGAATCGGTGATTGAATTTGTCGGTGGCAAAGCGGTGCCGTTGCACTTAAAAGAAGAGAAAGCGTTTCGGGTTGATTTGGCGGAATTGGAGTCGTTGATCACGCCGCGCACTCGCATGCTCATTATCAACTCGCCGCAGAATCCCACCGGCGGCATACTTACGCGCGAAGACGTCAAGGCCATTGCCGAAATCGTCCGCTCGCGCAAAATCATCGTGCTCTCCGACGAAGTTTATAAAAATATCATTTACGAAAACGAAAACGCCAGCATTCTCTCCGAACCGGGGATGCTCGACCTTACTATCATGCTCGACGGTTTTTCGAAAACCTACGCGATGACGGGCTGGCGTCTCGGCTTCGGCGTCATGCCGGCACCCTTGGCGCAAAAAGTCGAGAAGCTCATGATCAACAGCAACAGTTGCACCGCCACCTTCGTGCAAGATGCCGGCGTTGCCGCGCTGCGCGGCCCGCACGATGAGGTCGAGGCTTTCGTGCGCGAATTTAAAAAGCGGCGCGACCTCATGGCCGAAGGGTTGAATCAAATCAAAGGCGTGCGCTGTCTGAAGCCGGGC
>JBOHQZ010000997.1:0-2718 GCA_050732275.1 bacterium | reverse complement strand
CGAGGCGACCAAGCCGGGAGTTTACCATCTTTTTTGCGCCGAGTATTGCGGCACCAAACATTCGCAAATGATCGGCAGCGTCGTGGTGATGGAGCCGGCGCAGTATCAACGCTGGTTGAGCGGCGGTGATGCGAGCGAAACACCCGTTGCCGCCGGCGAGAAAAGATTTCAGCAGCTCGGTTGCATGACCTGTCACGGCGACAAGCCGGGCGCGCGCGGCCCGTCGCTCAAGGGTTTGTTTGGCAATCCCGTGCAATTGCAAACCGGAGAAGCCGTCACCGTCAATGAAGATTACATTCGCGAATCGATTCTGCGGCCCAACGCCAAAATCACCTTCGGATACAGCGCTATTATGCCCACGTACCAAGGCCAGATCAATGAAGCCGCGTTGTTGCAATTGACGGCGTATGTTAAATCGTTGGGAACAGCACAGAAATAATATAGCATATTTATCGTAGCCTTGCCTCCTTGTGGGGCACTGTTGAATTTCGGAAGTCTCCGGCATCGAAAGCGACCCACAAGGGGTCGGGGCTACGGGAAATGTTTAGGAGCAATTTATTAATGAGCACCGCTGTTTTTACACCGAAACCCCATCAGCTTGCGGACGAGGAAGATAACCGGCCGCACAAAAATTATTTGAATGTCGCATTTACCGCCAAGTCGTGGCTCCTTACCGTCGATCATAAACGCATCGCCATTCTGTATTTGCTCGGGGTCACACTGTTCTTTTTTATCGGCGGTTTTTTTGCCGTGCTCATTCGTCTCGAGTTGTTGACGCCCGCCGGCGATCTGATGCAATCGGAAACGTACAACAAGATGTTCACGATGCACGGCGTGATGATGGTTTTCTTTTTCCTGATCCCGTCGATTCCCGCGATCTTGGGCAACTTTCTCATCCCCATCATGATCGGCGCGCGCGATCTGGCGTTTCCGCGCCTCAACCTGTTGAGTTGGTACGTTTATATGATCGGCGGCACATTCACATTTGTCGCGGCGCTGTTGGGCGGCGTCGACACCGGTTGGACTTTTTACACGCCGTACAGCAGCACTTATTCGAACACTAATGTCGTGCTCACCGCCGTCGGTGTTTTTATCACGGGTTTCTCGTCGATCCTGACCGGATTGAATTTCATCGTCACGATTCACAAAATGCGCGCGCCGGGCTTGACGTGGTTCCGTCTGCCGCTGTTTATTTGGGCGCATTACGCCACCAGCTTGATTTTTGTTCTCGGCACGCCGGTCGTCACCGCCGCCATTTTTCTCGTTGGTCTCGAGCGTCTTTTTCACATCGGCATCTTCGACCCGAAGCTGGGCGGCGACCCTATTCTGTTCCAACACCTGTTCTGGTTTTATTCCCATCCCGCCGTCTACATCATGGTTTTGCCCGCGATGGGCGTGATCAGCGAATTGATCACGTGCTTCTCGAAGAAGAAAATTTTTGGTTATCATTTCGTCGCATTCTCCAGCATCGCCATCGCAGTGATATCTTTTCTCGTGTGGGGCCATCACATGTTTACCACCGGCCAGTCGATCTACGCCGGCATGGTGTTTTCCTTTCTGAGTTTTCTCGTCGCCGTCCCCTCCGCCATCAAAGTTTTTAATTGGACGGCGACGTTGTACAAAAGCTCGGTGTCGTATCAAGCGCCGATGCTGTACGCCCTCGGATTTCTCGGCCTCTTTACCATCGGCGGCCTCACCGGACTTTTTCTTGCAACGTTGGCGGTTGATGTTCACGTGCATGACACCTATTTCATTGTGGCGCACTTTCATTACATCATGGTCGGCGGCACGATCATGGCCTATCTCGGCGGCATTCATTTCTGGTGGCCGAAGATGACGGGCCGGCTCTATCCCGAGGGCTGGGCGCGTTTTGCGGCGCTCGTCGTTTTCGTCGGATTCAATTTGACTTTCTTCCCGCAGTTCATCGTCGGCTATCTCGGCATGCCGCGGCGTTACCATTTTTATCCTGACGAGTTTCAAATTTTTAACGTCATGTCAACCGCCGGCGCCTCCATTCTCGGCGTCGGCTATTTGATTCCATTGATTTATTTGATCTGGTCATTGCGTTATGGCCCGCAAGCGAGCGCCAATCCGTGGAATGCCACCGGCTTGGAATGGAAAACTCCCTCGCCGCCGCCCACCGAGAATTTTGCGAAGACCCCGATTGTGACCGAGGAAGCTTATGAATACACGCCGTTGCGGCAAAAAGCAGAGGAGGCGGAAATTGTCTGAGCAGCATTCCAATCCGGCGCTGTTGCACCATTTCGATGACGTGGAGCAGCAGTTCGAGGCGTCTACGCTTGGAATGTGGACGTTCTTGATCACGGAGATCATGTTCTTCGGCGGGCTGTTTCTCGGTTACATCGTTTATCGTTCGCTTTATCCTGAGGCGTTCGCCGAGGCCAGTAAGCTTCTCGATTATCGGCTCGGCGCCATCAACACCGCGGTGCTGATCTGCAGCAGCTTGACGATGGTGCTGGCCGTCCGTGCCGCGCAATTGGGCCAACGCCGCCAGCTCGTCATCTTCCTGGTGTTGACGATCGTTTTAGGTTCGGCATTTTTGGTTAACAAGGGATTCGAATACTCGCACAAATTTCACGAGCATCTGGTGCCGGGGCCGAACTTTGGGCCGAGTCATCCATTGACGGATCCGCACCACTCCCAGCTTTTCTTTTCCTTTTATTTCGGCATGACCGGACTGCACGCGCTGCACATGAT